>CAZSOB010000171.1:0-3782 GCA_964608155.1 uncultured Desulfobulbia bacterium | reverse complement strand
GAGGCGGAACATATCTGCCCAGCCTGTGGCGCGACCTTTGCCACCTCAAGCACAATCTGCCCGGATTGTGGGTTGTGTTTCGCCTGATAACAAATTGCTTTTTTAAAAAAAATGATTACTGTTTTTGCCAATAACCAAGAGATAGAAAGTCAAACACATAATTATTCAGGCCCTCTGCTTTAAAGGAAGTTTATAGTCCACAATCCTGCCCGGTTAGTTAATTAAAAAATAAATCATAGGAGAGAAAATGTATAACCAAAGAGTAAGCCCACCGCCGATATCAACCATCACCCAGGCCAACACTAAAGCCTCGACAGTTTTTCTGGCCAAGGTCTTCAATTGGATGGCGATTGGCCTGGCCCTCACAGGAGTCACCGCCTTTATAACGGTAAATTCCCCCACCCTGCTGAGAGCCATATTCGGCAATAAGCTGATATTTTATGGCCTGATGTTTGCCGAGCTTGGAATGGTTTTTTATCTATCAGCCAGAATCCAGAAAATGTCAGCCCAGGCCGCCACCGGCCTGTTCGCGGCCTATTCCATTCTGAACGGGGTCACTTTATCTGCTATTTTATTGATCTATACCACAACTTCGGTGGCAGCTACCTTTTTTGTCACCGCCGGTATGTTCGGAGCCATGTCCATCTATGGTTTAGTTACCAAAAAGGATCTTACCAGTATGGGATCTTTTTTATTCATGGGCCTGATCGGTATGATCATTGCCTCAGTAATCAATATCTTCCTGGCCAGTTCCATGATGTCATGGGTCATTTCCGCCATTGGAGTAATCGTGTTCACCGGCTTAACCGCCTATGATGTCCAGAAAATAACCCGTATAGGCGCCTCAGGTATCATGGAACAGGGTGAGGCAACTATCCGCAAAACAGCAATCATCGGGGCTCTGGCTTTATATCTTGATTTTATCAACCTGTTTATAAGCCTGTTACAGTTCACCGGTAATCGTCGATAAATTTATTTTCTTCGTCAGCATGAAGATACATCCAAGCCCCATGATCGGGAGAATAACCTGGCATCGACTAATGGTCACCAATAAAACATTGACCTTAACTTGTTGTTTCTACAACTATTTTTAGCGAAATATCAGTAGCTGGTATTTTTTGATTTAATTTTTTAGCTAAAAGGTTTATATTAAATACTTCTGTATGATATCATTAGAAACAATTAAGTTTTAAATAATTTGAGGGGTTATCATCATGAGTATGCCGAAGATATTAATAATTGACGATGAGGCAACAGTACGAAATGCCATTAGCAAGGCTCTGAAGAATGAGGGCTATAAAATTATATTTGCCGAAGATGGGCAACAGGGTATTGAGTTACTGAAATCCGAAGAACCAATCCTGGTTTTTCTGGATTTAAAGATGCCGGTAATGAATGGAATTGCCGTTCTCGAAAAGGTTAGCCCCCGGCATGATGACCCATTTTCCATAGTCATCATAACCGCCCATGGCGAAGACAAGGATATTCAAAAATGTTATAAACTCGGAGCCGCTAATTTTCTGCGCAAACCTTTGAGTATGACAGAAATATGCAGTCTTGCGAAAAGCTGTGTCGACAAAAAGAATATTGAACGCGAATTAGCCCGGCACCGCGACGATCTTGAGGCCCTGGTAGCTGAAAAGACCGCCAAAATCAAGGAACAGATGGAGGAGCTCAAGGAGAAGAGCAAGACCTTAAACAGTGCTAATATGTCTTTAAGAATTCTCATCAAGCAGTTAAGTGATGCCCAGAATGAAGAACGAACCGCCAATCTCCCCAACCTTAAGGAGCTGGTGCTGCCCAATAAGGAACAGTTAGAGGCCATTCTCTCCAGCCCTTCCGAACGTTCCTATATTGAAAACATCATGCTCAATCTCAACCGGGTAACCTCAACCTTCTCTAAAAAATTATCACAGATGAATTATGGCTTAAGCCCCAAAGAAATCCAAGTAGCCGACCTTATCCGCATCGGCCTGTCCAATAAAGAATCGGCCTTGCAGATGAACGTCACCAAGAGTACAGTGGAATTCCATCGTGATAATTTACGCAAAAAAATGGGTTTAAAACATAAGAAGAAAAACCTGCGGGCCTTCATCCTGGCCTTAGATGCAACTTTTCAGGAAAAGGCCAACGCTTAACTCTAAAACAGCGAGGCAAAATATGAAAAAGACTCTATTATTATCAGCTCTGGTTTTAGTTCTTTCCGCGGGCTGCGTCACCGACCGGGCTCAAACCGGGGCCATAGGCGGTGCAGCTGGCGGAGCCATTATAGGCCAGGCTATCGGTCATAATACCGGCGGTACTCTGATTGGTGCCGCCGTTGGCAGCCTGCTGGGCTATATGGTGGGTAACGAAATGGACAAGGCCGATAAAGCCCGCCTCAATGAGGTTTATGAAGCCAGCCCCTCGCAACAAACCACTACCTGGCGTAATCCGGATTCAGGCAACCGATACCAGGTTACTCCAGAGCCCGCCTATAAGGATAACAGCGGCCGGTATTGCCGTGAGGCTGAGATTCTGACCACTATTGACGGCAAGGCGGAAAAAACCACTGCCACGGCCTGCCGCGAGAATGGACGCTGGGTAATTCAATAGATGAATTCCCTCTTTCTCCGTGAGGCAATAAAGTCTTTTTTAATGGAGGATTTAGGCCAGGGGGATATAACCAGTGAGGCAATTTTTCAGACCGCAGACGTTGGTAAGGCCATCTTTATTGCCAAATCCCCTCTGGTTTGCGCTGGAGTTGAAGTAGCAGTTCAGGTGTTTAAGACCCTGAATCCAGCCATAAATTGCCGCCCGCTATCTGCGGATGGCCGGCAAATGGCCGTTGGCGATCTGCTTTTAGAGGTCAACGGCCCGGTGCTTGACTTATTAAAGGCCGAGAGAGTGGCCTTAAATCTCTGTCAACGGTTATGCGGCATAGCAACCTTAACGGCGTCCTTTGTCAAAGAGGTGGCTGATTTACCAGTAAAAATTGTTGATACGAGAAAAACCACCCCCGGCCTGCGCCGCCTCGAAAAATATGCCGTTCGAGCAGGCGGCGGTCATAATCATCGTTTCAATCTCGGAGACGGTATTCTCATCAAAGACAACCATATCGCGGCGGCAGGTTCCATCCGGCAGGCCGTAAAAAGAGTAAAGTCCTTTGCCCCTCATACCCTCAAAATTGAGGTAGAGGCCGAAAATCTACCCGAGGTAAAGGAGGCTGTTGACTGCGGGGTTGATATTATTCTGCTGGATAATATGCCAATCTCCATGCTGAGCGAGGCGGTAAATATTGCCAAAGACCGGGTCATCTTAGAGGCCTCGGGCGGCATTAATCTTCTTAACCTCCGAGAGACGGCTGAAACCGGGGTGGATATCATTTCCATAGGCGCTCTTACCCACTCCGCCCCGGCCAGCGATATAAGTATGAGAATACGTTAGGTTCGCCTTTTAGCCCCTTCATTGGGTACAGGTAATTTCTCCAGGAATTACGAGAATTGATATCTGCTGCTGGACTTTACCTTATAAACAAACAGGACACAGAGAGGAATTTATCTAATTCCCCTTTGGCGTCATCCTTTAGTTCCCCCCTTTGCCGCATCAACAATAGCCTGTACCATATCGGGAATGGTATAGTTTGAGGGTTGAATATCAATATTAATGCCGTTTTGAAGCGCCGTAGCCGTGGTAAGCGGGCCAATGGCAGCAGTCTTGATGTCTTTTAGGCGCTCGTTAAGTTCCAGGGCGGGACAATTCAGCATGTAAAGAAAGTTTTTAACCGTTGACGAACTCGTAAA
>CAZSOB010000170.1:0-3812 GCA_964608155.1 uncultured Desulfobulbia bacterium | reverse complement strand
GCGAAAATCATTCTGTCCCCGAATCGAAAGCCGGGAAAAATAAAATCAGTCCCCTGAGTGCCGTAAATTTGCTGATATCAATGCAAGTTCTTAACCGGACATTACTGATAAAATATAAAAAAAAGGAGATTTAAATCATGAAAAAAATTATGTTAATAATTTTTGCTGTTATTCTAATAATAAGTGGGGGCTCCCAGGCCAGAGCCCGGATGGGCTATAATTATGTATCGGCCAATGATTTGAAGGGCTGGCTAACAACCGAAAAAACGATACTCATTGTCGATATTCAGGTTAAGGATGAATTTAAGGCCCACCATATCAAAGGTGCGCTTGAGACTAACGCCTATCCGGTTAAATCGGAGGCGGAACGTCATACGCTTGATCCGGCTTTACATAAAATTCAGGCACGGAAGTTTGATAAAATAGTTGTCGTCTGTCCACGGGGCAAGGGCGGGGCGAAGCGTGCTTACGATTACCTTGAAAAGCATGGAACCCCGGAAGATAAACTTGTCATTCTGACTGGTGGAATGGGTGGGTGGCCTTACAAAGAGTGGGTCGCGAAAAATTGATTTTTTTTAATTTTGTGCGATTCCAGGTCAATAATTTAAGTAATTATTCAGCGTGATGCACAGAAGTAACAATAACCGCAGAATTGTAACTGTTCAGGAAAGCGCAGACTCCGGATGTGCCCAACACGGAGTCTGCGCTACCTGTGGTTGATAATGCTGTTCAGCTATACATATGTATGCTGGACGGCATTATCAACCGCAGATTGGGTGCAGCTGAACAGTTACTAATTTAAAAAGGTAAGAACGAGTGCTATTCTTCAAAAAAAAGACCTTAACCGGCCTGGCCCGCACCTGCGGTTGAGCCGCCAAAATCGGTCCGGCGGTTCTGTCGGACGCTCTTAAAGATTTGATTCGTCCCAGTGACACTGATTTACTGGTGGGGTTTGAAACCTCGGATGATGCCGCTGTGTATCGGATGTCCGACGAAATCGCCATGATCAATACGGTGGATTTTATCACCCCGCCGGTAGATGATCCCTATTGGTTTGGTCAGATTGCCGCTGCCAACTCCCTTTCTGATATATATGCCATGGGCGGCCGGCCCCTCAGCGCCCTTAACGTGGTGATGTTTCCCTCCAAAAAGCTGGATATGGGCATATTGAGGGAGATTCTGCGGGGTGGAAATGATAAGGTGATGGAGGCCGGGGCCTGTCTGGTGGGCGGGCACTCGGTGGACGATGAGGAACCGAAATACGGTCTCTGCGTTAACGGGGTGGTGCATCCGGAGCGGATTATAACTAATGCCGGGGCCAGAGCGGGAGATGCCCTGATTCTTACCAAGCCCTTGGGCTCCGGGGTATTGTTCAACGCCGTTCGTTCCGGCAAACTGCCATTTGCCGAGTTGGAGAGGGATATCCTGCCAGCGCTTGCCGCCTTAAACGACACAGCCATACTCACGGCCCTTGCCTTTGATCTCCACGCTGCCACTGATATTACCGGTTTCGGAATTGTCGGCCACGCCCTGGAAATGGCGCAGAGCAGCGGTACCAGGGTTTTTATGGACTTTAAAGAGCTGCCCTTTTATCCGGCCGCCCCCCAGATGTATAAAAAAGGTGAAAATACCGGCAGTAACCAGGCCAACCGCCAGATGACGAAGGACTATCTTACTCTTCAGCGGTCTCTTAACCGGGTTGAGGAGGAATTGCTCTTTGATCCCCAAACTTCGGGCGGGCTGCTCTTGGCCGTGCCGGAGGATGAGGCGGCAGCGCTCGTTCTTGCCCTTCGTGACCAGGGTGTGCAGGCGGCGGTGAAGATAGCCTCGGTTACTGAAGGTGATACCGGTATCATTATTACCTGAAAAATGGTATGAAGACATTAATGCCTTATTCACAAAAAAATATGGGCGGAATTGTTCGGCGTCTTTATTCTTGAAAATCTTTGATGGCGCGGAAAAGATGCTTATGTTGTGGTAATTTATAATCAAGCTAAAAACTAAGCCTAACTGCTTTGTCTATTTGAATGTTTCTTAAACGGTATTATAAGTTAGTTCCAGTAGTAGTGATGTGCCTCATGTTTCCGCTATTTTTTTATGGCGGCCCCTCTGACCATTCTCTCCGTTCCTTTATGGCTGCCTGGAATCTTGGTCATCCCCTTTTCTTTATGCTCTTCGTTTATTATTTTGGCAGTAAGAAGGTGAGTGGGATTCCCTGGGGCTGGGTTCTGCGAATTCTTATTTTGGTTCTGCTGATAGGTACTTTAATAGAAATAATCCAGTCCGGTATTGCCGGCAGAACGGCCAGCGGCTTAGATGTGGTTCGTGATTTAATGGGCGGAGTTCTGGGGGTAGTCTGGCTGAGGTGGTCTTACTCCTCGCTGAAGGGGCGCTTAGGACTGGCGCTTATTGTCGGAGTTATATTATGCTGGAATCTCTATCCTGTTACCACTGCCCTGATAGATGAATGGCAGGCCCGGAGAGATTTTCCGCTGTTGGTAGGCTTTGAGCATCCCTATGAGGTATCCAGGTGGGTAGAGGGGAAGTCCGTGGCCAGCCGCAGTCGGAAACAGGCGCGCCAGGGGCATTTCTCGCTGCGTGTCTCCTTAAATACGGCAACCTATTCTGGTATTCATTTGGAGTATTTCCCTCATAATTGGCGGGGATTATCCTTTTTGAGTTTCAGTATTTATAACAACGGTCTTAGTCCGCTGGCCATAACCGTTCGGGTTAATGATAAAAGGCATGAAGAAGGTCTACAGCTTTATAAAGATCGCTTCAATCGCTCCTTTATCATCCATCATGGCTGGAACGATATTAAGATCAGCCTCGCTGATATACGAAACGCGCCTGAGAACAGGGAGATGAATATGTCGGAGATCAGCGAATTAGGCTTTTTTGTTATACGCCAGAAAACGAATAAGGTGATTTTCTTAGATGATGTTCGTTTAATTTAAGATGCCGCAGGCGGTGAGCCGGGGGGAACACCTTTCCGGCCAAAAAGTCTGATCAGCGAAGCAAAGACCTTTTTAATACCCCGCCAGATTCTTGGCAGCAGCCAGACCGCAAAAAGAATAAAGAAGACAAGCAGGGTTAGAAATAAAACGGGGTGATATAATGAGGTCCACAATCCGGCAAAAACCATGGCGTCCTCACCGATGGATGCCGCCCAATTGCTAAAGGGCTCGGGCGAGGTGTTAATTATTACCCGGCTGCCGGCCTTGGTCGCGTGACTGCCGGCCGCCAGGCCTCCACCGACAATGCCGGCGGCAATACTGACCGCCGGACTGACATTGCCGACTGCCGCCGCGGCCAGCATGGCGCCGGCTGGGATTCGGATAAAGGTGTGTATGGTATCCCAGCTGGTATCTACGCCGGGGATTTTGTCGGTGATAAATTCTACCACATACATACCGGCCGCCGCCGTTATTACCATGGGGTTGGCCAGAACCTGTAAGTCCGGCGGCAGAGTCATATTGCCGGTATAACCCATGAAACCGAGCATCGCGATGGCAGCGTAAAGGTTAATGCCGCTGGCCCACCCCAGGCCCATACTCAAGGCAATTGTACTGGTAATAGAAGTAAGTGGATTCATATCAAGCCCCCTCCAAATAATTACCACCCACCCTATACTTTATGATGGGATAGTGTTTCACAAAATTAGCCGAGCCGGCGGCTGATTCAGGGAAGATGACCGACGTTGCTGGTTCAGGCGGAATACGTTGATATTGAGCCGGAGCATCGGTGATTATTGTCCGAATCTGCTGCGTAAAAAATAATAAATATCAGGGGAATATAAAAGAACAAAACGC
>CAZSOB010000169.1:0-3812 GCA_964608155.1 uncultured Desulfobulbia bacterium | reverse complement strand
TTAATATTTAATATTAAACGGCCAGGTACTGAGTGCTGCGCGAGTAACAGGAGTAGGCACTTTAAACGCTAAAAAACCAGATTCAGGGTATAAAATTGATGTCTGATTATGCCGCATCGGGTGGTTATGCCGCATTGTTTTGAACTCTCAAGCCCAATATGTCTATTCGCCGAAAAATTATAATCTCCCTGTTGTTGATAATCCTTATTATTGCTGGATTGTTATCTTTTAATACTATCATGGCTGGCCGGGAGGGGCGTTACGTCAAGAGACTGTTATTGATTCATCACCAGTATACCGCCCTCCTTAATCTGAAAATTCATGTTAACCGCCAGCTCAGCGAGGCCCAGGATGTCTTTATTTATGGCAAGGGGGTCGATATGGCGGGCTTTGACCGTCTTGGGGCTCTGGTAAAGGAGGAGGGCCGGAAGCTGGCTGATGCCCTGCGCGCGGAGGATTTACTTCTAAAGGGGGCTGGAGGCATGGATGGAGAGCCGGGGAATCAGCGCCGTCTGTTACGGCTGGATCATGACTATGAGGATCTGCAGCGCCAGTTGCTGTTAATGGCCTCTTTGGTAAATATGGGCCGCAAGGCCAAGGCTCAGGAACATTTTAAGCGGGTTATCTCGCATAAGTTCGGCGATTTTTTCAGTGAAATTGATAACTGGATTGCCGTTAAACGGGTGGAATTACAGGTCACCGAGGCCGGTTTTGGCCGTATTAACCGCCGTAATAATTATTCCACTATTGCTGCCTTAAGTGTAATTTTTCTCCTGGTGCTTATCTTCGCTGCCGCTCTGGTCTATATACTGGAGTCCCGCATGCGGGAATTATTGCGGGTAACGGAGAGGATAAGCGGTGGTGATCTGCAGACCATGGCCCCGGTGCGGGGTCATGATGAGTTCAGCCGGTTCGCTGAGGCCATGAATACCATGATCGCGGGTCTGGCCGCCTCCCGTAAGCGCCTGCTTGAGCAGTCATATTATTCTGGTATGGCGGATATGGTGTCCGGTACCATTCATAATCTGCGTAATTCCCTGGCCCCGGTGGTGGTAGAACTGGAGGTGGTACAGGGGCGGCTGGCAAATATCCGCTCTCAGCAGTTATGTCAGGCCATAGCCGAAATTCATGGGACGGCGGCCGGGGAAGATGATAATTGCAGACGGCATGATTTACTTGAATTTATTAACTTGACCTCCCAGGAACTTGAGCGGCAATTGCCCTTAGTTAGGGGCGGCTTGGATGAGATTAATACCAAGATAGCTCTTCTAATTGAGGTGATGAACCAGACCAGCTGTTATACCGCCGCCGAACGAGCCTTGGAGACAGTGACCCTGGCCGAGGTGGTGAAGGATGCCCTGGCTCTGATTGGCGCGGGGGGAGATGATTCTGTAACGATAGAGGTGGCCCCGGAGGTGGACGGCCTGGCCGCCTTCAGGAGCCAGAGGATTGTCTTGGTGCAGATTCTGGTTAACCTGATTGACAATGGTATGGCGGCCGTCAGAAAGAGCGGCCGGTCAGACGGCCGACTTACAATTAATGCCGTCAGCAAGGACTTGGAGGGGGGCAGGGAGTTGTCTGTTCTGGTGAGTGATAATGGTATTGGTATCAGCGGGGAGATGCTGGGGCGGATATTTCAGCGTGGTATATCCAGCAAACCAGGCAGTTATGGTTTGGGCCTCCATTGGTGCGCCAACGCGGCCTCCTCTCTGAATGGCAGCCTGCGGGCCGAAAGTGATGGCGAGGGGCGGGGGACGCTTATGACCCTGATCCTGCCTGTTTGACATCGGCTGTTTGCGAAACCTGATTGGGGCCTTGGGGGGCAAACTCTTCCCCTAAATCCTTGAGTACGGTCTTCAGGCTGGCCTTGGAGTTTTTTATACCCATCTTCTGGCGGATTCTATCCCGGTAGAAATCAATATTGCGTTTGCTGGTATTCAGGGCCTTGGCGATCTGAATGGTGGTCTTGCCCTGGCGGATGAGGTTGATAATCTGGATCTCATTGGGGGTAAGACGAAAATATTTCTTGGCTATACCCTTCATGAAGGGCGCGGTAATTTCTTTAAGATTGGTCTCGATAATCTTAATAAATGACTGCTGAACCTCATCGAGGCTGGTGGCGTGGAGCTTTTTGAGATAGGGCTCCACCATTTCATGCACCGTGAATAATACCTTGTCCTCCACCTGGTGCTGAATCTCTTTTTCCCGGCCCATCATCTGCTGGAGGGCCAGATTGGTACCGGCGAGGTCATTGGCCTTGGTGATTAATTCCGCCTCTGCCGCCCGCAGCTCCCGGGTGGTTTGGCGGTATTGCTGATTTGATTTTTCCAGGGCCTCAATGGTCAGCGCTAACTCCCTGGTGCGGGTCTGTACCTGATCTTCAAGCCTGGTGTTGATCTCCCTGAGCTCTTTTTCTGCCTGCCATTTGGCAGAGAGAGCGGCGGCGAATTGTCTTATTTCGTGGCTATGGAACGGTTTCTGGACATAGAGCAGGTTCTCAGACGGCGGAACCCGGCGGGCAATCTCCACGGGGCTGACATCGGAGTGGGCGGTGACGATGACAATATTTATCGTCTCGTCGAGCCGGCGAATCTGGCCGGCAGTCCATACCCCGTCAGGGCCGGGCGGCATTCTGACATCCACAAAGGCGGCACTGAAGGGGCGCTGGGCCTTTAAAGACTCTCGCACCGCCGCCACCGCCTCTTCACCCTGCCGGCAGCAGGTAAGCTCGAAGCTGGGCCATATTTCCTGGTCAAGGGGCTGGGGGGGGGTGGAAAACAATTTATCGGCCAGCTGATCAAGACGGGCAGCGGCGGCGGGTAAGTCCCTAAGCGATAGAATATCCTGGTAGGCCTTGATTATATCTGCTTCATCATCAACAATCAGGAGGCGGGGATGGGGAAGGCTGCTCATGGTTTATCTTTAATGTTCCTGCTCCTCTGCCTTAGGGGCGAGACTGTTGAGGATATTGCGCAGGTGATTGAGATATTGCTCCTCGTTGTCTAAGTCGTCCATGGCCGCTATGTCTTTGATCAGGGCTTTGATTCTGCCGGGCAGGGTAATATGGTATTTGTTTTCGTGCTTTCTGATGGCCCGGTTGATGATCAAGATGGAATAATACCTTATCAGGGCACGCAGACGGGAGTCGCGGCGGAATAGATAGGATTGGCCGCCTAAGGTATTCAGGAAGAAAGCGGCATGATCGTAAAGTTTGGGCAGGGGCAGCTGCAGGTTAAGGCCGTTAACCTCACAATGCGGCAATTGTGACCAGCTGTAGAAGAGGTTCAGCAGATGCTCAAGGTCATTATTTTCGTATTTCAGAATATCACGGAGGAGAGATAGATCCTTGGGGCCCAGGATACGGTAGAAATGGGCCGTATTCTTCAGTACTGTAAAGAGACTATTGGTTTCACCGGCTACTATGGGCGGATTGTTCAGTAATTTAATAAGAATTTTGTTCAGATGGACGGCTATGGGTTCATGGAGTTCATAGGCCTTGATATACTCCTGTTTCTCAAGGTGTTTGAAAAAGGTGTCAATGTCAGCGGAGGTCATTTCACAGGGAGTTAACTCCTTTTTGGCGGGCGTCTGCACGGGGGGGGGCGGTTCCTCGGCAGTCCGGGGAGACGCAGAACTGATAACAGCGGGCTTGACGGTTGCCGGCGGCGGGGTTTCGATTTTATGGACGAACCAATTTTTCGGAACGGCTTGATTTTTAAAAGCCGTTTTGTAGAGAATAAAGACAAGAAGCAGGGCCAGGATTACCAGGGCCAGAATTTTAATGACCCCGCCCTTGCCGGTTTTAAGCTGTC
>CAZSOB010000168.1:0-3814 GCA_964608155.1 uncultured Desulfobulbia bacterium | reverse complement strand
ACAAAGACCCGTTCTATCCCCAATGCCCCAACCTCGGCGAGACAGCTTTCAACCAACCTCCTGCCCAGGCCCTGTCCCTGGTAATCTTCAGCCACTGCCAGGGAACGAATCTCCGCCAGTTCTCCCCAGCAGACATGAAGGGCGGCGGCCGCCCCCAAGACGCCGCTGCCATCCGGGGCCTCCCAGACCTTGAAGTCACGAAGATTATCATAGAGGGAGTTCAGCGAACGCCCCAGAAGCTGGCCCTTGTCTGAAAATTTATTCAGCAGATCATATATGGCCCTGACATCGGGTACTCTGGCATCTCTAATCATAAATTCAAGGCTGTTACTTTTTCCCTGCCAGAGGATATTGCGGACGGTCGGCGGCCAACAACTTGATAAACACCCGGCCCCCTCCCGCCTCTTCAACGGCAGCAGCCTTTTTTCTGGCCGTGGTTAGATCTGCAATATGACCGACAAAAACTATATACAATTTACTATCAGGGCCAGGCTTCAGGTAAAAGGCTTCATAATGCCTGGCCCGCCATTCACCGACTGCCCGCTCGGCCCCATCCTCTTTACGGAAGGCGGCAACTCTCAGGGCGTAAAATGAAGCCATATTTTTCTTTAGATTCACCAACCGTTTTTTCACCTGCCGTTTAGTCTGCGTCCCACCCTGCCCCGCACTGCTGCTTAGAAGCCGCGCCGCAGTATGACCCAGGCGGGCAGCCTTGTCCACCACCCCGGACGGCCCATGCAGCACCGACTGACCAGTCCATATGCCAAAGATAAACATCCACAGGAGAAGGCAGAAAGAAACAACGGCAAAGCCGCAGAGGCCGCCCCAGCCCATCTCAAGGCGGATAAGCGGCTTTTTTTTCTTCCTGGCCGCCATTACCCCCCTTACATGGCCTCCGGCGCCTGCACTCCGATAAGAGTCAGACCATTATGGAGGACAACCCGCAGGCCGTGCGCCAGCCAGAGCCGGGCCTGGCTTAATTCAACTTCTTCGGCTGAAATAATTCGGTGCTTATTATAATAACTATGGAAGGCGGCAGCCAATTCCTGGAGATAAAAAACAAGACGGTGAGGAGCGAGATCCACGGCAGCCTTTTGTACCAGGCCGGGATAAGCGGCCATAGTTCGCAGCAGCTCCAACTCCTCTGGCTGCACAAGTAACTCAAGACGGGCCTCCGACAATTCACCGGCCGCGACCTTCTTCTCCGCCGCCTGTTTCATAATGCTCGTCAAACGGGCGTGGGCATATTGGACATAATAAACCGGATTTTCCTGACTCTGCTGAGTGGCCAGATCAAGATCAAATTCCAGCTGACTGTCGGCCTTGCGCATGAGAAAAAAGAACCTGGCCACATCCACTCCGACTTCATCTAATAGTTCATCGACGGTGACAAAGGTCGCCTTGCGGGTTGACATCTTCACCTGCTTCCCGTCCCGCATTAAAGTCACAAACTGGTGCAGCACCACCGTCACCATATCCGGATCATAGCCCAGGGCCTTGATCCCCGCCATAACATCCGGTACGGTGGCAATATGATCAGCGCCGAATATATCCACCAGCCAGTCATAACCCCGGCGGAATTTTTCCCGATGATAGGCAATATCCGGCAGCCTGTAGGTGGGTTCACCGCTGCTCTTGATAATTACCCGATCCTTCTCCAGGCCGAATTGAGTGGTCTTAAACCAGACCGCGCCATCTTCTTCATAGACCAGTCCCTGAGCCCGTAATCTGGCCACCACATCATCAATATGACCGTCATCATAGAGGGTATGTTCGTTATAATAATTATCAAACTTAATCCCCAGGCGTTCCAGAGTGCCGTTGATATCCTTAAATATGGCCTGTTCCGCCTTCTTCTGAAAGGGTGCCAGATCATCGCTGTTCCGCAGACTGTCACCGACCTCAGAGAGCAGATCCCTGGCAATATCATAGATATACTCCCCCTGATAGCCATCCTCCGGCAGCTCACAGGGCACACCGGAAAGTTCAAGATAACGGGCTCTGAGAGAACCAGCCAGAACCCGCATCTGGCGGCCGGCATCGTTATAATAATACTCCCTGCTGACCTCAAAGCCAACGGCGGATAAGAGCCGACAGATGGCATCTCCCAAAACCGCCTGGCGGCCGTGGCCTATACTGAGCGGCCCGGTGGGATTGGCGCTGACGAATTCGACAAGAACCCTTTTCCCGGCTCCCGCCGCCTCGGGGCCATAGTCCTTATCCCGACGGCAGATATCCGGCAGCACCCCTTGCCAGACCTCATTTTTAAGAAAAAAATTAACGAACCCCGGCCCGGCAATTTCTATCTTATCAGTTAGATCACATTCCTTGTTCAGCATTTCAATTAGACGGCCAGCCAGCTCCCTGGGATTCTTCCGGGCTCGGCCGGCGGCCACTAAGGCCAGGTTGGTGGAAAAATCTCCCTGACCCTCATGTTTTGGTTTCTCGATGGTATAGGCGGCGGCCTCGGCCGGCCAGATCCCCTCTTCAACCCCAGCCGCAAAGCAGCGATCCAAAATTTCTTTTAAGCGTTTCCGTATCATATATAATCCATCAAATATAGCGCCGTTTATTATTACTGCCAAAGAGGCATAAAACTTCGTAATTAATGGTACCCATCCAGGACGCTACCTCATCGGCCGTAATTTCATTCTCTACCGAGCCCCATTGCTGCCGCCCCATGATCACCACCTCATCACCATTTTCAACCCCTGGAATTTCAGTTACGTCCGCCACACAGGCGTTCATACATATCCGCCCCCTGACAGGTGCCCGGCGGCCTCTTATCAACACCGATGCCCTGCCGCTCAGAGAGCGTAAATAACCGTCGGCATACCCCACCGGCAGAACAGCAAGGCGTGACGGCACCTTGGTCTTAAATATATGGCCATAACTTATACCATAACCGGCCGGCACATCTTTGAGCTGAATCACCCTGCTTTGAAAGGACATGGCCGCCCTTAGCCCCGCGGGCTCCAGAGAAGGGGCAAGCGGACTGTAACCATAGAGGGCGATCCCGAGACGTACCATGTCATGATGAGTATCGTTAAAACGAATCAGGGCGGCAGAATTGGCGATATGGCACATAACCCGGCGGCAGGCAGGCAGCTCAGCAAGCTGACGGCGGAAGAGTTCATCCTGCTCCCTCGTTATCCCCTCGTGCTCGGTATCAGCCAAGGGGAAATGAGCCATAATACCGTCTAAATATACTCCTGGCAGACTTTCAATCTCTCTGACATAAGTACTCAACTCCGCGGGCATAATCCCCAGACGGCCCATCCCCACATCCATCTTCAAATGTACCCCGATTTGAGCCGCGCGCTTCACGGCCGCGGCCGACAAAGCTCTAATATTCTCGAGATCAAAGACCACCGGGGTCAAATTATAATCAATTAAGGGCTCGGCCTCCACGCTGCCAAGAAGAACAAGAATAGTACCATTAATTCCGGCCCGCCGCAAAGACACCCCCTCCTCGGGGGCCGCGACTCCGAAATAGCTGGCACCAGCAGTGCTCAGAGACTCGGCAGCCGGAACAAGACCATGACCATAAGCATCTGATTTAACCATGGCCAAAACCTGGGTGTCTAACCCGGCCATCTTTTTGACAAGCTGGAAATTGTGGCGTAAGGCGGTAAGATTAATGGAAACTCTGTTATGTGATGAAAGGGACATGAATTTATCCTGACGACCAGCTGCCCGGCCAAGGTCTTAGTACCTTAAGGGGCTATCTTTTTGAAACCGTCCCATAGTACCCGGCTAGAGAAAAAAAGAGCCCAGCCAATGGCGGCATAGATAATCCCCACTAAGGAGCGGG
>CAZSOB010000167.1:0-3862 GCA_964608155.1 uncultured Desulfobulbia bacterium | reverse complement strand
CCATGAGCCGGAGATGCCGTACCCTGAACCGTGAGGCGGATAGGGCCCTGTTGCAGATGAACAGCCATGATGCCGAGGGGCTTAAAATAAAAAATGGGGAGATGGTAGAGCTTACTTCCCGGCGCGGCAGCATCCGTTTACTAACTGAAGTCGGCAGCGAGGTACCGGCGGGCACGGTTTACACCACCTTTCATTACCCGGAGGCCCCGGTAAATCTCCTCTGCGTCGGCGCCCGTGATCCCCAGGCCAACTGTCCGGAGTATAAGATCTGCGCTGTAAAAGTCGAATCGGCAAAATAAAAAAATCGCTCAAGGGATACCGCTCAGATGAATGATGATAAATTGATCCTCAAAAAAGACTACCTCACCGCCTTTCTTCGTAAACTCAGCAAGGATTATCGTCTGATTATACCGCAGAAAAACAGACATGGTGATACCCTGTTCAGTCCGGCGGCCGATATTAACTCGTTGAGCCTGGATCTGGAAAATCAGCCCCAGAATTCCATCAAACAGTTCCTGCTTCCCCAGCGGGAGGTATTGTTTACCTATGAATCCAGCCCTGGCGGTGATTACCGGTTTCATCCTGTAGATCCGCCTGATGAGCCGACAATCTATTTCGCGGTTCGGCCCTGTGACCTTTCCGCGCTTCTTTATATGGATGTCATCTTTCTGCATGATGCGGCGGATCCCCATTATCTGCGCAGAAGGGAACACTCCGTTATCATCGGCCTGAACTGTCAGCTGCCATTTGAAAAATGCTTCTGCAATGCCACCGGCAACGGCCCTTTTCTGGAATTCGGTGCTGATCTGCAGTTTACCGATCTCGGAGACCGTTTTCTGATAGAGCCTGGCCGGGCGAAAGGTGAAGAGATTATCAGGAAGTGGCCGCAATTTTTTAGTACTGCCGATGACGAGGATATAAATCGGCAATACCAGTCATTTCTCGAGGCCAAAGGCAGCTTTTCGCGGCTGGTTCATGTGGATCAGGCCATTAAACGCCTGCGGGAGGATGAGGTAGCGGATTCAGTCTGGCAGGATTTATCACTCCGTTGTCAGGACTGCGGTGGCTGCGCCTATGTCTGCCCGACCTGCACCTGCTTTACCATTAATGATTACCCGCTTAACGACAGCGAAGGTGAACGGGTACGCGCCTGGGACGCTTGTACCTTTGCCGGATTTACCGCCTTGGCCGGCGGTCATAATCCGGTGATTCACAAAAAGGACGCCATTCGTCAGCGTTTCATGCATAAGCTTAAATTTGATGTTGAAAAACATGGCCGGTCCAGCTGTGTGGGCTGCGGCCGCTGCGTTGACATCTGTTTTGGCGGTACTGATATTGTCCGCTTCATCAATAAAGCCTGCGAAGGAACCTGAATCATGCCCGAGGTAAAACCGCTATATCTGCCCTGTTCAGCAAAAATTGACGACATTATTATTGAAAATTCACAGGTCAAAACCTTCATCCTGTCTTTCACGGATCGGGAATACGGCCGTTCATTCACCTTTGAACCGGGACAATTTATGATGCTTTCCGTCCCTCACCAGGGCGAGGCGCCCATCTCCATTGCCTCCAGTCCGGCCCAGGGCGTCCCCCTGCGTTTGAGTGTGCGCCGGGCCGGTAAATTGACCACGGCCCTGCTGGAGCTTGAGAAAGGCGCGGTTGTCGGACTCCGCGGCCCCTATGGCAAGTCTTTTCCCATGCCGGGATTCATCCATAAAGACTTGCTGTTCGTGGCCGGCGGTATCGGCCTGGCCCCCCTGCGCTCGGTAATTGAGACCTGCCTCGCCGACCGTGAGCGTTACGGTAAAATCACCATTCTCTTTGGCAGCCGCACCCCCTCTGATATCGCCTTTCGGCAGGATATAGATAACTGGCGGCAGCAGCCGGGGGTGAGATGTCTGCTTACTGTGGATCAGGGTGAACCCGGCTGGCAGGAAAATATCGGCCTGGTGACCACCTTATTTGATGAAGCGGAGATCAGCTCCGTTCACACGGCCCTGGTATGCGGCCCGCCGCTGATGATCAGGGCGGTATTGGCGGAATTAAGTCGCCGGGGCCTGCGGGATGAAAATATAATCACCACCATGGAGCGTCATATGAAATGCGGGGTGGGGGTATGCCGCCATTGTCATCTGGACGACAAACTGGTTTGTGTGGACGGCCCGGTGTTCAACCTGGCGCAGTTAAGAAATATGGAGGTTATGGAACTCGGGAGAGCCGGTTGTCTCTTTGTACAATAGGTTAGATTGTGTGAGGAACAAACCACAATCTGAACCGTTTGTTAGCGCTAAAAAGAATTACCAAGGTGCCGGTGTAAGGTTGTGCCGACTGTAACCAAGCTGTGAAGCTAAAAATCTTGACTGGCGGTCTTTTTATGGTACTGTAAAAAGACAGGAGGTGCGATATGAATATTACTAATGATATAAAACCAATCACTTATCTTAAGAGCAGGGCGGCGGATGTCCTGAAGCAAATCAATGAAACTCATCGTCCGATGATTATCACTCAAAATGGTGAGCCAAGAGCTGTCCTGCAAGACCCACAGAGTTATGAAAACATGAGAAATGCTATAGGGCTATTAAAGCTTATTTCTCAAGGAGAAAATGATATAAAAAAAGGAGATTTTATTGAACAGGACGAAATGTTTAAGACTATTGAATCAAAATTAAAAGTTAATAATTGAATTTTCTTAATGTACTATTTTTTAGATTATTGTTGTTAATTTAACATCGCAAATTAATTTTATCCACTAAATGCCTATCACTCCAAAAAATAAGCATTATAGCTATAAAGTTGTTTGGTCTCGAACAGCAGAGAATGATTTACTCAAAATCGTAGAGTATATCGCTCAAGATAGCCCGGGAAACGCGCTAAAAGTATTAAAAAAAATAAAAAAGCAAGTTTCAGAGCTATATTACTTCCCTGAAAAATATCGTATTATTCCAGAATTATACTCACAGGGTATAACATTGTATCGAGAAGTAATCGTCAAACCTTGGAGGGTTGTGTACAAGGGGACTGATAATAAGGTTTATGTGTTGTCTGTCTTAGATTCACGGCAAAACATTGAAGATATTTTATTGAGAAGGTATACCAAAAATATTCTTTAATACATGTTGCTCAGGCTTCCACTACAAATATAATAAATACGCTAAAAAATCGATTATCGTAGGATAGGGGATGGAGTTAGTTTAATAGTTTAATTGACGTAGGGTTGTTTTATCTGTTGGTGTATAAATAGCGTTTTATTTTATAGGTCGCTGTTTTCAGGAATGGCTCCCGACGTTCAATTACCCTGGTAATATGTGAGTATGGCGGGAGCTGCCGGTTCACCTGATCCCGAATTTCTTTGAGCATTCGCTCTATGTAGTGTCGTCTCTGACCGGCGCTTTGGCCTCTGGTCTCCTGATCAACATACTCATAATCAGGATAAATAACCGCCTGTAAACTGCCGTTATTTTCATTCACCAGACATTCTGTTACCTGCGCCAGGGAGTTTATCTTTTCTTCAATGGGTTCCGGAAATATATTTTCGCCGTGTGACAGCACTATGACGCTTTTGGAACGCCCGGTGATAAACAGATTGCCGTCTTCATCCATTTCAGCCAGATCGCCGGTGGCCATCCAGCCGTCCCTGGAAAATATCTCAGCCGTATCTTCGGGGTTGTTGTAATAACCAGTCATAATATTAGGACCCTTAGCCATAATTTCGCCGATTCCTGTCTCTGGGTCGACGTGTGACAGGCGTATTTCGACGTCAGGTATGCTGTGACCGCAGGAGCCTAAGGTTTTGGCGGAACCGCCTAAAACCCCGATGCTTAAGAGCGGGGCGGCCTCGGTAAGCCCGTAACCCACGAGATAA
>CAZSOB010000166.1:0-3870 GCA_964608155.1 uncultured Desulfobulbia bacterium | reverse complement strand
TATCGCCCGTCTGAACCGGGAATTCATCCGGGCGGCGCTGAATGAGTGAAACGCGAAAACGCTTAACGGTGATTGATTACACCGATTATCCACTCCCCAAAAACCAGCTTGCCGGAATAGCAGTGATATCGTCAGCCATTTTTTGAATTCTGGGGTCATTAGAAATCACAAATGAATGCAGGATGGGACGATCAAGAATATCTCCAAGCTTGCGTAGATGCCTGACATCTGCCGGAGCTGCTTTATTAGTCATTTTTATCTCAATCGGCACAAACCAATCCTCAGATTCAAGAACCAGATCCACTTCAAGACCATCAACCGTTCGCAAATGGTAACATTCAAGGGGAAGTCTGCTGTTTTTTATCTGTTTGTATATCTCCGCAACTATAGCGCTTTCATATTCGGCCCCGGTGATCTGACCACGGCGGCGGAGAATGCCTCGTTGAATACCAGGATCAAGAAAATGAACTTTCGGCGATTTTACCAACCTCTTTTTGGCGTTTCTGAACCAGGGCTTTAAGAGAATTACCTGGTAGCTTATCTCAAGATAGGTCAAAAAACGTTTTGCCGTTTTAGAGCTGATACCAGCCTGCCTGACAATATTACTTATATTAATACACTCACCGGTAAGACCGGCCAGAGCCTTCTGAGCCCGCACAAAGGGTTCAAGTTCCCGTAAATTCGCCAAATCACGAATATCACGCTGTAGATAAGTTTGAATATAGTCGTGAAGCCAGTCAAATTTTTCTTCATCATCAAGATCATCGTCAACAATGGCGGGCATGGCACCAAATTGAAGATATTTCTCCATTAAGATGCTGGTCTCGGCATATTGTTTATTCTGCAGAGGAATACCTTCCGATAATTTATTATTATCGTGGTTTTTTAACCATTGAATCATTCTCGACTCCACAACAGAATCCTGCCATGAGGTGGTCAACATTTCAGGAAAGGTCAAGGGATATAATTCAACGAGAGAAACACGCCCAGCCAGGCTTTCACGAATTTTCTCCATCAGCAAAATCTGGCTGGAGCCCAGCAGCATAAAACGTGCTTCCTGAAATCGATCATAGACCGCTTTAACAGATTCAACAATGCTCGGTACTTTCTGGATCTCATCCAGTATTACAACGGGGTAACGCGCCTGCCACTGCTCAGCCGAAAGAGCCGCGTAGTCGGGCCTGGTGATGGGATCTTCAAGAGAGATATAGGCATAATCCTTAAAGCCAGCCCTTATCAAAGTTGTTTTTCCTGTCTGGCGGGCCCCGGTAAGGACAATAATCCGGCCAAATTTTGTGGTTGATTTATGCTTCAAATAGTCAATGACAGCTCTATTTTTCACTCTCAATATCCTTTTAATAGCGTAATATAAATTACATAGAGTCTATATTTTACGCTATTATCAGCAACCGTCAAGCAAAAAGGGGACGGAGTTAGTTTAATAACTTAAACTATTCAGCAACACCTCATCTTTGCCTGTTTTCGGAATCTGCGCTTTCCAGAACAGCTACAGACCGGCGATTATTTTACTTTCAGGCTGCACGCTTTCAAGTAACAAAATGTGCAACGTATTGAATTTGTTACTTTTAAAATAGAGGCCGGGTTCGCCCGGTTGTTTGGCTGAATAGTTACATAAAATTATTTTCCCCCTCATCCCCCCTCAATAATCACCATCCTGCCATCCATCTCCACCCGGTCACCGGCCCGAAGCTGAGCGCCGCGGCGGATATCCACCGCCCCGTTCACCATCACCTCTCCGGCCTTAATTCTGATCTTGGCCTCCCCGCCGGAGGATACCAGATTGGTTAGTTTTAATAATTGCCCCAGACGGATGGTGTCATCCTTAATCTTAATTCTAATTTCCTCTGCCATATGCTTCAATCCTCTTAAATATTATCCAGCCCCTTGACCTTTTCCATCATACCCCTTACCCTGCCGGCATGCGATTTCTACCAACCACCAAAGAAGAAATGCGCCGCTTGGGCTGGACACAGGCGGATATAATCCTCATCAGCGGCGATACCTATATTGACAGTCCCTATATCGGCGTCGCTCTCATCGGCCGGGTTCTCACGGCCGCCGGTTTCAAAACAGCGGTCATTGCCCAGCCCGATATAAATTCAACCACGGATATCAGCCGTCTCGGCAGCCCCCGCCTCTTCTGGGGGGTAAGCGGCGGCAGCGTTGACTCCATGGTGGCCAATTACACCGCCCTGAAAAAAAGACGCAAATCAGATGATTTTACACCGGGCGGGATGAATACCCGGCGGCCGGACAGGGCGGTTATTGTCTATACCAACCTGATCAGAAAACTGCAAAAGGAAACCAGCCGCAAAACGCCCATAGTCCTGGGCGGCATTGAGGCCAGTCTGCGGCGTATAAGCCACTATGATTTCTGGTCAAACAAGATCAGACGTTCTATCCTCTTTGACGCTAAAGCGGATATCCTGCTCTACGGCATGGCGGAACGTACCGTGGTGGAACTGGCCCGCGCCTTGGATGAAAACGGCGGCTTCAGAACTCTGCCAGGTCTCTGTTATATCGGCGCTCAGGTACCTGACGGTTTCACCGAACTCCCGCCCCATAAGACTGTGACGATGGATAAATCCGCCGCCTGCCGCATGTTTGAGGAATTTTATCATAATAATGATCCCCTCACCGCCCATGGCCTGGCCCAACTCCAGGACAGCCGCTACCTGATCCAGAATCCGCCCGCCCCCTATCTAAATAGTCAGGAGCTGGATAGAATCCATGAACTGCCCTTCAGTCGTGAGGTTCACCCATATTACAAGCGCCATGGCACGGTGCGGGCCCTGACCACCATCCAGGCCGCTATTACCACCCATCGCGGCTGTTACGGCGAATGTAATTTCTGCGCCATAGCCGTTCATCAAGGGCGGACGGTACGTTCGAGAAGCGAAGAATCAATCTTGAAGGAGGCGGCGGCAATCAGTAAACAGCCCTTTTTCAAGGGCAATATACTGGATGTGGGCGGCCCCACCGCCAATATGTACGGCTTTGAATGCGCCAGAAAACTTACCAAAGGCCCCTGCCGTCACCGGCGCTGCCTGACTCCCGAAATATGCCCCAATCTCAAAATCAGCCATAAACGGCAGCTGGCACTCTTAAAAAAATTGCGCCGTCTGCCGGGCGTAAAACGGGTCTTTGTCGCCTCCGGAATCCGCTACGATATGGTCATGGCCGGAGGAGGGGGCAGGGAATATCTGCGGGAGGTGGTTAAGCACCATGTCTCAGGCCAGTTAAAGATCGCCCCGGAACATTGCCTGGATCATGTGCTGGAGTCAATGGGCAAACCTAAAGTCAAACACCTTCTGGAGTTTAAACGTCTCTTTGACGAGCAAAGCCGCCAGACCGGTAAACCGCAGTTTTTAACCTATTATTTCATCGCCGCCCATCCGGGCTGCACCTTAAATGACATGCGGGACTTAAAGGATTTCTGCCGCCGGAATCTGCACATAAACCCGGAGCAGACCCAGATATTTACCCCCACCCCCTCAACCTATTCCACCCTTATGTATTGGACAGGGCGTGATCTCAAAGGCAACAAAATTTATTGCGAGCTGAACAACCAGAAAAAAGAGGCCCAGAAAAAGGCCTTAATCAGCAGGAAACAGGGAAAGCAGCAAGCTCACGCATAGTTAAGTTATAGACTGATAACCACCACTCACATCATAATTGAATAAGCTCCGCTGCCGTACCATAACGAGCCCCTTAAAAACTAATTTCATCCTCCTCCCGGCGTGGGAGTACGCCCCTTCATCCGGCCCAGGCTGTAAAATATAGGCACGTAAATTAGGGTGAGGACGGTGGCAACCAGTAAACCGCCGATTACCACCACCGCCAGGGGCG
>CAZSOB010000165.1:0-3896 GCA_964608155.1 uncultured Desulfobulbia bacterium | reverse complement strand
GCCGGATGTTTATGTTTATTATCTCCATGGTCAATCCAGACAAACCGTTAATCAGGGCTTTTTTTGAGGGAACCCCAACTCGGGAACTGCCACTAATTATAGATTAAATGGTAACTATTCAACCAAACGCAGACTCCGGATTGGATGAGGCTGGATATTGAACAACAAATGACCACCGTTTAATCTCATTATATTGATCCATTTTTTTTCAGTAACAGCCATGCCCGGTCAACCCGGGCACAGCGAAACATGAAAGTCGTGGTAAAGCCAAAAACCTTGGCGGGTGACTTTCATATAAATGTCCGGTAAGCACCAGTGTTGATATAAATAAACTTATGGCATTCAGGGGACTGATTTTATTTTTCCGGCTTCCGATTCGGGGACAGAATAATTTTCGCAAACAAACGCGAAAAAAATTCAGTCCCCTTGGCGCGGGGGAAAAATTTAATCTGTCTCCCGGCATAAAACCACCTGCCGATCTCACCTGCCAGACCTAACGCAAAATGTTCATACAAAATTTCTTCATCCTCGTCCTCATCCTCTGCCTGCCATCTATCTCAACGGCCACGGCTGTTGACGGTATTGTATTAAGTCATAACGGCCCGGTATTAGATGCCAGGGTCATGGCCTATAAAAGCGCCCGGGACATGATTAAGAGGCAGGCGGCAATCTTCGCGCGCCAGACAAAAAAACCGGGCGAGTATCATTTTGATCTGCCAGCGGGTAAATATTTCTTTACCGCCCGGGACTCTAAAAATAAGTTGTACGCCTATCATGGCCGTAATCCCATCGAGGTACACGGCCGCAGACAATGGCTGCCGCTTTTCGCCCTGCCCGCCAGCCCGGCTCGCTGCAAAGCTGGATTTCAGGGCCTGGGGGGTCAGGTTATATATAAGGAGAAGATACTGCGCCGGGGCAGCATTTCGGTATACGACAGCAAGGATGTACCATTTCGAGGCATGGGGGTGCTGACCAATACCATCGGCAATGACGGACGCTTCTGGTTCAACCTGGAGCCCGGCAGTTATATGCTCTTTGCCCGCCAGCGCCAAGGATCAGCAGCCATGGGGCCTTTAAAGCGGGGTGATTTGTTCTGCTTTTCAGCCGCCTCCCCGATAACCATCGAACCGGCCTTAGACTGCCAGGTCGATTTATACTGCTATCCCCGTGATGATATTGATTCTTTTTTAAATTCCAAGGCCCTTGATCCCAGAGCGGGCCGCGAACGGCAGCGCCGCCGCGCCTCCCTTGCAGACACCACTGTCACCATCCCCGGCCAGCAGGCCGGAGGCCGCGACTTCGCCATTATTGCCGGCCGGATTATCAATCTTGATAACCTCCCGGTTGGCGGCCTGTTTGTCTCGGCCTATAGCGCTGATGACCAACGGCTCTTTGAGATGTATATTGTCCGCTTCAAATCAAAATATATGGTCCGCAGTAACAATAAGGGCTTTTTCCGCCTGAAACTGCCAGCGGGTTCTTATTATCTCGTGGCCCGTCAACGTATGGGCGAGGCCCCGGTTTCCGGTGAGTATTACGGCCTTTATGAAGGCAACAGCAATCATAGTATCAAGGTTGGGGCCGGTGAATCTCATACCGGTATCCAGATCAAGGTCAGCCATATAATGCCATGAAAATCCCTATGAAGATATTTTTTTTATTCCTGTTTTTATTATTACCGGTTAGTGCCTCAGGGGCGCGAAATACCGAGATCGGCAATATGGTAATCACTCAAGATACCACCTGGTCTGGCCGGATTATCATCAAAGGCGTGGTGGTGGTGGGCCGGGGCGTGACTCTCCACATATCCCCTGGCACCACAGTTGCCTTCCGCCGTCTTGACCAGAATGATGATGGGGTAGGTGACGGCGAAATCAGGGTTCTGGGCCGTCTATTGGCCCAGGGCTCAGCAGCCCGGCCCATCACCTTTCGTTCCGCGGAGTCCACCCCCCGGCCAAAAGACTGGTCTTATATTCTATTATTTACCTCCGGCCAAAAAAGCGTTATTGATAATTGCCGCTTTCAATACGCCTTCAGCGGTCTGCAGGTTCACTTTTCCACCGCGACGGTGACAAACTGCCTCTTCAGCAACAATAATGAGGGTCTGCGTTTTGGACGGGCCAAGCTCAAGATCGACCACAATGAATTCAGAGACAACAATATTGGTATCCGCTTCACCCGCATGGAGGGGCCGGTGGAAATAAAGTATAATAATATCAGCCGCAACCATGTAGGTATTTTTCTGGTACCTTCGGGGCAGAATATTGTCGATTTTTTTGATCCTAACCGTACCGGCAGACCCTGGAATGTGGGGCATCTTGAAATTGTTAACAATAACATCTACGCCAATGATGATTATAATTTAAAATTAGGCGCCAAACAGAAGTGGAATCTAAAGATAAGCGGTAACTGGTGGGGGGGAGATGACACCAAGGTTATAAGGGCCAGAATATTTGACCACCAACGTGACTCTGCCCTGGGCAAGGCCCTTATCACCCCCCTGTCAGCCACAAGAATAACCGGGGCGGGAATAAAAAATTGCACACCATTAGACCCATGAACCAGGAAGATACCCCAGCCCTGATAATTGAATACCTTGATCCTCTGGAGAAATTCTCCGGCTGGCTAATAATTGATGATTTAAACTTCCCCATGGCAGCAGGAGGTATGCGGGTGCAAAAGGGGCTGACCCAGGAGCATCTTATTAAGATGGCTCGTAATATGACCATGAAGATGCGGATTATCGGCCTTCCCATTGGCGGGGCAAAATGCGGCATTGATTATGACCCGGCCGCCCCCGGCAAGGCCCACGCCATGAGCCGCTTCATGGCCGCCATTAAGCCCTATATTGAGCATTGTTATTCCATGGGCCCGGATCTCAATACCAGTATGACGGAATTAGAAGAGATCGCCGCCAGCTTAGACATCCCTTCCGTCAAAATGGCCATTGCCCAGGCCCAGGGTATGGATCTGTCAGACTTCCTTAAACGCTATGAGGTGTTAGGCCAAGAGGCTCTGCCAGGCTGGTCACTGGGGCAAATCAGGGCCGGATACGGCGTGGGCGGGGCTGCCCTGGCAATCTTAACTGATCTAAAAATCCCTTTCACCAGGGCCACAGCCGCGGTGCAGGGCTTTGGCACCCTGGCACGCGCCACTATTGCCACCCTCCTGAACGCCGGGGTTAATATCCGGGCGGTGGCAGATGTTCATCAATGCCTGCAGGCCGGGGATGGTTTTGATCTTAATATGCGGGCTCTCCTCCACCATCCCGGCACCACCCTGCCACACGATTTTACAGGCCCGGGAATAACCACCCTGCCCCGGACGGCCGTCTATGATACCCCCTGTGATATTATGGTTCTGGCCGCCATTGAAAATACCATTACCAGCGCCAACGCCTCTGATATTCTGGCCAAAGCCGTGGTGCCGGGAGCCAACCTGGCCGTAACCGAGAGGGCGGAGGCCATCCTCTTTCAGCGCCGGATACCATGCCTGCCCTCTTTCCTGGCAGGCTGCGGGGGCTCATTATCCATGAACGGTCTGTTTGCTCCCGGCAAGATACCAGGCGCGGCGGCGGTGCTGGCCTATATGAACGAGGCCATGGGTGGAATTGTGCGGGAGACCATCAGCATAGGCCGCCGTTTAAATATTTCCCTGAGCGCGGCGGCTTATCAATATTGTGAACATATAAAACGGAGTGGTAAACCCTACCAGGTCAGCCAAGGCAGATAGTATACTTGTAATGCGGGGACAGAATAATTTTCGCGAACTACGGCGAAAAAAATTCTGTCCCCCTCGCCTGGTGGGAGGCCATATCCTCCTGCTGAAAGTTACAGTCTGGGTAACTGTTTAGATGTGCCCGAGATGTGGCTGATAATGCCGTCCAGCTATACATA
>CAZSOB010000164.1:0-3922 GCA_964608155.1 uncultured Desulfobulbia bacterium | reverse complement strand
TATCTCCCTGGGCCTCAAGTGAGGCGCCGCGCCCTAAGGGGTAGGTTCGGCAGGCTCCAGGGCGGTCATTATATATTCGGCAGCCCTCATTGCTCACAAAGGGGCAGCTGGCCCGGCCGTCATCCACCATGCCGAGGTATATTCTGGGGTAGAGATCCTCAGTTTCAAACTCGATAACGGCGTATTGCTCTAAAAATTTGCAGGAGGTAAGCCCCAGCGCTTTTTTCAGGCGCAGGACATCATAGGGGGTCAAGGCCAGTTCCAATTGCCGGCAACAGTCCGTGAAGCAGGAAATTCCGGTATGGCAATGAAATTTAAATGCCTCATTCACCTTTAAGGACTGATGCTCCGGTAATTGCGGCATTTATTGTTTCTCCTTACTCCAAATGGAGAGCAGAGGGCTGGCGATGAAGATGGAGGAATAGGTGCCGACGATAATACCGACAATGAGTGTGAAGGCAAATTCGTGAATTACTACGCCGCCAAGCAGGAATAAGGCCACCAAGGACAGCAGTGTGGTGAGAGAGGTAACGATAGTTCGTGACAGCATCTCGTTGGTACTGCGGTTAATGAGGGCGAAGAGGTTTTTCTCATTGCCCTGCCGCTTAATGTTTTCTCTGATGCGGTCAAAGACGATTACCGAATCGTTGATGGAATAACCGGCCAGGGTTAGTAATGAGGTGACAATTAACAGGGTGATTTCCACATTCATTACGTAACAGATACCAATAACTACCAGGACATCGTGGAAGATGGCGACCACGCCGGCCAGGCCAAAACGGATATCAAAGCGCAGGGCGAGGTAGGTAATGATCCCCAGCAGTGAGATGATGATGGCCTCTACGGCCTTGTTACGCAGGGCGCTGCTGACGGAGGAGCCGATCTCTGTTTCACTGATAATTTTAAAACGCTTGCCTTTGATCTCGGCGTTTAAAATCTTGGTTACCTTAGTGTCAAGATTTTCCACCGTCTTGGTTGATTTTTTGAGTTTGATAATCAACTGGTTTTTATTTTCCACCTTTTGCAGCTGAATATCATTAAGTTTATATTTGGCAAAGGCCTTTCTGGCCTCTTTGAGCTGAAAGGGGGCTGAGGCCTGATACTCAAGCATGGAGCCGCCGGCAAAATCAACGCCAAGATTACCATGACCACGTAAAATCTGGACAAAGGAAAACATCCCGAGGAGGGCCAGAACAGTGGAGATGGTAAAGGTGATTTTACGGATACTCATATAATCTAAATTGGGTTTGTTAAAGAACTTCAAAAAGGTCAATTCCTTTAAGGCCCGTTTATTGTACAGGTAATCATAGGCCAGACGGGTACCGAAGAGGGTGGTAAAGAGGTTGAAGGTAACACCGAAGGACAGGGTAACCGCGAAACCTTTAATGGGGCCGGTACCGAAGAGGAAAAGGGCCAGAGCCGTGATAAGGGTGGTTACCTGGGAGTCGACAATAGTCCAGAAGGCCTTGTCGTAACCGCCTTCCACCCCGGAGCGAATGGATTTGCCGAGGGCGAATTCCTCCCGCATTCGTTCAAAGATGAGGACGTTGGAATCCACCGCCATACCAATGGAGAGAATAATACCGGCAATACCCGGCAGGGTGAGGGTGGCATTCATAAAGGCCAGGCCGGTGAAGACCAGAAGGACGTTTAAGGCCAGGGCCAGGTCGGCAATGAAACCGGAAAAACGATAGTAAAAGAGCATAAAGGTGATGACCAGAAAGACGCCGAGGAGTCCGGCGGCAATTCCCTGGTGGATGGAGTCCTTGCCAAGGGAGGCTCCCACCGTAAGGTTCTGGACAATCTCCACCGGAGCGGGCAGGGCGCCGATGCGGAGGACAATGGCCAGGTCGGTGGCCTCCGGATAGGTGAAATTGCCGGAGATCTGGGCCCGGCCGCCAAGGATTTTCTCCCTGATAACCGGAGCTGATTTTACCCGCCCGTCAAGGATGATGGCAAAGCGTTTATTGACGTTTTTCGAGGTAATCTGAGCGAAGATTTTGCCCCCCCGGCCGGTAAGATCAAGAGTGACGTAAGGCTCATTAAAGCTGCCGCCTACCCGTACCTGGGCATCAGCCACCATATCACCGCTCATCATTACCTGGCTTCTGACCAATAATGGACTTTTCGTTTTGCGGCCGGTCTGGGGGTCTTTGTTGGTCTCGAAATAGACCTCAGTATTAGGTGGCAGTTTACGGCTCAATACCATATTTAATTTTTTGAGTCCTTCGCCCTTATGCCACAGCCCGGCTTTAACGGCCTGGTTGACTAACCGGGCAAGGTCAATGCCGCCGTTGTTATCCACTACCATCTTAAATTCTAACTGCGCTGTCTGGCCGATGAGTTTTATGGCCCGTTTGGGATCTTTGATGCCGGGAAGCTGCACGACAATCTCATCATTACCCTGCCGGACAATAACTGGTTCCGAAACTCCGAACTGGTCGATTCGGTTGCGGATAATTTCCAGGGACTGGTTAACCGCGTTTTTCTTGATGAAATCAATGCGCTTCTGGCTCAGGGCCATGATAATGCGCGGGAATGAACCAGCTTCCTCCTTGACCTCAATTTTCAGGTTGGGAAATTCGTTTTTTACCGTATCTTTGATGATGGTTAGGGCGCTTTTGTTGGGGACGGTGAAAATGATTTTGTTAGTTAGTGGAGATTTGGTTTTGACCACCGAGATATGTTTGGCGGTCAGGGCCTCTTTCAGATCATTGGCCGCGAAATCCAGAGAGTTGGCAATGGCTTGTTTCAGGTTAACCTTTAAGATGAGATGCATACCGCCCTGGAGATCAAGGCCAAGTTTAAGGCCCTGGGGGGCGAGGTACTTTTTCCACCAGCCGGGTACCCCTTTGTAAAAGGAGGGGACAACGCTGATGGCGGAGAATATGGTGATCAGGGCGAGAAATATGATCTTCCAGCGTAAAGATTTGTTCATAATTGTTATTCCTGGTTCCGATTATAAATAAATAAAATTGGCAGCTATTCAGGCAGGGGCTAAAAATTACCCTTAACTCCGCCGTTTAACTTATTACAAAGCGCAAAGAGTATACTCTACAGGGAGCAGATGTCAAATGTCAAAAGGTAAAGATGATGGTTCTGCCCTTATTTCGCGGCAGGCAGGTTGGCTATGGCCTTATCAAGATAAGAGATGAACTGCTGCCTGGTTATTTTATCCATGGTGCATATAGGAGTTCCACTTCTGGTCTTGACGACTTTCCCCGCTTCATTCAGGAACATGAGCATGCATTCACCGTTGGTATGCATGGTATCCGCCAGGGCTTGCTCTTCCTTGCTCAGGGGCTTGCGGAGATCTATGCGGATGGCGATGAAATCACGGTTGAGGCGGGCAATGACTTCAGGATCGTTATAAATTTTGCTATCGAACGTGGCGCAGCGGGGGCAGTTTGGGCCGTAATAGAAATCAATTAGGCATGGCTTATGGCTTTTGGCCGCCTCGATTCGGCCAGTAATTAATTTATGCCAGGTAATCTGCCGTCCCTGGTCTATATGGCTCACGGGCTGGCAGGAGGCAATGAGCAGGGCGGCGGTGAACCACAGGAAAAGTTGGCTGACTGCTGACTTAACGGGCATGTGGGGTTCCTTGATGTTGATTTAATATTTTTTACGAGCTTGGAAAAGGCGGAAGAGGTGGGTTTCGCATTCAGGCTATTTTGAGCTTTCTTCTTCCAACTTGTCATTGTCGTCGGTACATGAGGAACAGGATAGGCAGGAATCACCATTTTTATGGCACATGCCACTGAGGCCGTGGCGGCTCTTCCGCAATCGGCGGCGGCAAAAATTGATGAGCAGGGCCACAGAGAGAAAGACTATAAAGGTGATTATCGTTAGCAGCAATAAACGCATATTAGTAACTGTTTAGCTAAGGCGGATAACCTGCCCTAAACTATGAACTGTAACT
>CAZSOB010000163.1:0-3939 GCA_964608155.1 uncultured Desulfobulbia bacterium | reverse complement strand
GCAGGAGTTTAATGGCCACGATATTGCGGGAATGAATCAGGCCATTGCGCAGGGTGGTGGGGCCGAAAAAGCGGCCGCTGAAATTTTTAGGCCGCCAGACGATACCATTTTCATCCTTATATTCAATGGGCGCGTCATCAATAATAGAATTAGGGGCGAAACCCGCCTCCAGAGCAGCAGCGTAAATAATCGGCTTAAAGGCTGAACCAGGCTGCCGCCTCGCCTGGGTAGCCCGGTCAAATTGACTGGCCTGAAAATTATTGCCGCCCACCAGAGCCCTGACCATTCCCTTATTGTCAATGGCAATAAGGGCACCCTGGAGAGGCATGGTGGACATATTCTGCCTGACGGTTAGTTGATTAAGGCCGTGACGCAGGGCCGCTACCGCCTCATTCTGCAATTTTGAATCTAAGCTGGTGTAAACTCGTAAGCCGCCAGTGGTTAGCAGGTCGCCATATTTTTTCTTAATATAATTTTTTACATCCTGGACAAAATAGTCGGCTCTCACCCGTTGTTTATTATCGGGCTGCAACAGCAAGGGGGTCTCAAAGGCTTTTCTGGCTTCCTGGTCGGTTATATAGCCGTCTTCGGCCATCCGGTTCAGGACATAGGCCTGGCGTATTTTGGCCTTGTGAAGATGGGCTAAGGGCGAGTAACTGCTGGGGGCCTGGGGCAGACCGGCCAGGATGCTTATCTCAGCGAGGTTAAGCTTTTCCACCGGTTTATGAAAATAGGTCATAGCCGCCGCACCCACCCCATAGGAACGTTCACCGAGATAGATCTGGTTGAGATAGATATGCAGTATCTCATTCTTACCAAGAGCCTTGTCCATACGATAGGCCAGGATGGCCTCCTTTAATTTCCGGGTATAAGTCTTTTCCGGTGACAATAAGAGGGCGCGGGCCACCTGTTGGGTGATTGTGCTGCCTCCCTGCCCCCGCCCGCCTGACCGTATATTATGAACGAGGGCGCGGAGAATTGACCAACCATCAACCCCAGGATGGCTGTAAAAGCGGGCATCCTCGGCAGCGATAAAGGCCTTGGGCAATAAGGGCGGTAGCTCTTTCAGGGTCTTTAGACGCCGATTAATTAGATACGCAGTGCCAATCTCCCGGCCGTCCTTGTCTAAAATAATGGTGGCAGCCGGTGGATTATAGCGGCTCAGAGATGAAATGTCGGGAATATGGAGAGCGACCAGGGCGTAGAGGGTGGCAGTAATAAGGCTGGAGAGAAGGAGACAGATGACGAGCAAAAAAAGGCTCAGATGGATGTGATTCCAGTGCCATGGCCGAAACGGACGGCGTTTAGATGTTTTTTTTCTGCTAACGGCTGGCATTTTGATCTTGCATAAGCAGATAAAAAAAGGCCGCAACCCTTTTAAAGAGTTGCAGCCTCGCGTTAAGCTGAATCAGGTAATCGCTGAGAATTATTTAAGCCCCTTACGATGACACCCGCTACATCTCGTCGGAGCTGGCTTTCCCTCTTTCTTCATCTTCTTGTGACATGCACGACAACGGGCATGACCAACCTTCCGGAAGCCGTTTAATTTCTTGTTAGAAAAGGATTTGTTATGGCAGGAAGGACAAGCTTTTTCTTGACCGGCAACATAGGGGCCTTGCTTGCCAGCGGCAGTCATGGTGTGATGACATACGGAGCATTTAAGGAAGGACTGGTGTTTATGGTGCGGGAAGAATGCGGGCTTTCTGGCCTTGGCGGTCTTCAGGACTATGGTAGCAGGTCCGGTGTTCTGGGCAAAGGATACCCCGGCACTAATCATGGCAAAACAAAACATCAGGGTACCAACCATGGCAACAGTTAATGATTTTTTCAGCATAGTAATTCTCCTTGGTTTTAAAATTATAGATGAATGCCTATTCATTCAGCCATGGTGTTTTTTATTCCCTGGGCCAATTTTTGTCAATATTATTTTTTGAATTTTTTGTGACAGGTAGAGCAGAGCTTAATTCCCCTGGGACGTCTCAACAGAAATTTACTGCTATATTCAGCGTCCCAGAACTCTGCATGATAGGAGTGACAGGTTATGCAGGTTAAGCGGCCCTCAGCGTCAAGGGGCATATCAACGGGAATGCTCATAGTTGGTTTAACATTCATGGGATGGGTGAATTGTTGCTCACTATCATTACAGGGGAATTGCTTATGGCATTTACGGCATACCTCTCCAACCTGGGCGGTGTAGGCCAGATTTTCACGGTCAAAGGGCAGAGTCACATGGCAATCAAGACATTTGGTTTTGTTGACATCATTGTGAATTGCCAGGGCCTGAGCCGGGAACAAGAAGATGGCCAAAAGAAGTGAAATTATTGTCTTCATATCTGTATTATTGTTAACTAAGATACGTCTATGATAATTAGTAATAGTTCACCAAGGGCACCAAAGTTGATGCTGCCCAAGAGTGTAAGTTCATCAGTGCCTTAGATCCGTTTGTTTTTGCCCTCGAGTCTGTACTTCCTGTACGTGAGAGGGCTGAAACGGACGGAGATGAGGTGCTGCTGAACTTACGATAATTAGACCTTAAATGATTTTACGACACGAGAGAGTTTAGCGCACTCATCTTTTATTTTGGCCAATTGTTCATCCTGATCTTTTGCCCCGCCCAACATTTCCGCGGCTCGCTCAATCGCCTTCCCCGCCTCCCGCATGGCCTTAAAGCGTTTGTTTAATTCCTGGGACATGGTGTTAAGTTCCTCGGCAAAATCTAAAAATTCATCCTTATGGCGCAGGGCGATATTTTTATCAAAATCACCAGTACTCATACGTTCTATATCATTATTGAGCTTTTTTAACGGCCCATGAATTTTGTTATACAGTCCCCTGGCTAAGACAAAAAACACTATCAGGGTAAAGAAAATAACAAAAATATTAGAGTAGAGCATCTCATTCCAAAGCAGATCGCTGGGAGAGACGCGCGGCAGGCGCATGGAGTACAAAACAGCATCAATTTTTTTGTAAGCCAGATAATTAAAGGCTGTCAGTGCCAGTATTCCGCCAATTATAGATATACTGGTAAAGCGGAAAATAAATTTACTCTGCGCGCTGTTTTTGATGTAATAGATTTTGCGTTTATTCATAACATTTACCCTTTATTTGGCCATTCCGTGGCAGGCAAGGCAAAGTTTACTGCCGACATTGCTGATAACCAATTTATTTTTGGAGCTGGAAAACGGGTTATGGCAGGAACCGCAACCCACTTTATTATGGCCCCGGCCAAAAAATCTGATCCTTTTGTCTACCATATCAATTGGCTTTAAAGCGAACTTCCTATTTTTACGGCGTGCTATCTCATAATTCATTCCGATGGGATGTTTACCACCCTGGTCAAATTTTAAAAAGTTTGTGCTATGCAGCCAACTACCCGCCTTGAGCTCCACCAACGAGCCAACGGAACCATCATGACATGAGAGACAGTCTCTACTCATGGAATCAATAGTGTTTTGGGTGTCATTGACAATATATTTGGAGTTAAAATGGGCATTATTAAAAACCGGTTCATGGGTATTGGCACTCCGCAGGGTATTTAGATGACAGATATCACAAAAGGCCTTCCCGTGTGCCTGACGGCGCAGAAAATTGGTTTTTTGGCCATAATTATTTCTCTCTGACGAGTGAACATCATGACAGGTAACACAGGTTATGAGGCCATCGCCTGATAACGGAAAATCTATGGGAACATGAACATCTTCGGCCTTGATATCCACCGGATGCATATATCCTTCATCAAAGATATCCTGGTGACAGGTCAGGCAGCTCCTGGTGATAGAGGAGGTAAGATCGTAGCGGCTGGGGCGGTCATTACCTATATGGCATATCCGGCATTGCTCACGGCTGAAATTATGGTCACCACCATCACGGCTGAAAGCTGAAATGGCAATCAAGAGAACTCCGTAGATTATTACGACCCGGAAGATTAAAGACATTATC
>CAZSOB010000162.1:0-3951 GCA_964608155.1 uncultured Desulfobulbia bacterium | reverse complement strand
TAGTTCACCAAGGGTACTAAAGTTGATGCTGCCCCATAGTGTAAGAGTTCACCAGCACCTCATCTCCGTTTGTTTCAGCCTTCTCACGTACAGGGAGTACAGACTCGAAGGCAGAAACAAACGGATCTAAGGCACTGGTAAACTCTTACGAAGGAACAGTGGGGCATTATTCCGCCCCCTATTAGGTTTTTTTTGCCCTTCTGCGGCACGTGAATACCGAGGTAATCAACCCTCCGAAACCATTGTGACAATATATCTCAACTTCGAAAATATCCTGCAGGTTTTGCACAAAATCATAGCCGAACTCATAAAAAACCAGATAATCAGCCAACTTCAGGCTATACTCTCCATGAAAAGAGGCCTTGTTTAACAATTCAACCATCCCATGACTATTAATTTTAGCCCTGACGATGGTTTTACGGTCACTGAGCCATGGTACTGTGAAAATAAAGACACCGTCTGGTTTTAAAATTCGGGAAATTTCGGCCAGCGCCCGTCTGTAGTCGGGAACGTGCTCCAACACGTCTGAAGTTAGAACAATATCAAAATCACTATCTGTATAACTTAACTTCATCAAATCTTCTGAGCCGATTGCCGGATCAGTAGAACCATACTCGGAATAATGCAAACCCGGTAAATTGCATAGATGGTCATGGAGAACACCACAATTATTGATTTCCGCCAGTCGCAAATTTGCCGCGGATGACCATTCCACTTCACCAATAAACTGATATCCCTTAGAAAACTTCAGATTAATAACCTCTAACAGGGTAAGGGCAAAATTCATTATTCGCACAGTCGCTCCGCAATGCCCGCATGAACACCCCTCTCGGTAATCAAAGGAGCGCCGCAGTTCAGGAGATAGTTGCCAATCATCAGCAAGATCATCGCAGATTGTAGCTTTGCATATTATCTCTTTCACCTTGCCACAGAGCGGGCAGAGATGATCGAAACCGTAAATTGTCTGAAAATCGCGGTATAATTTTTGCAAAGTTAATTAATAGGTTATACGTTGATATAGGCTCACAATAGCGCTTAAGCCGATCACGAGTGCGGTCGCTTTTTCGACAACTTTGTCCCCCCCCTCATCAAGCAGGGTAAGTACGTTAAAAAATATCATGATTAATAGTTGTCATCGGTTGCGTAAACTAAGAATATTTCTCTGAGACAAGCCATGCAAATTATAGAAAATCTTTTGCGCCTCTTCAAAAAAAAAATCTCTCTATCCGTAATATTTGTGGAGTACGAGCGGCATAGCGGCAGTTCCAATAAGGCTTTTAATATTCTTCAAAGTTACCTGGCAAATATTCAAGACTGCCGGATAACCTATCTGCGAGTAGATAACAAAAATGAGCGGCAGCAAATAAAGCAAGACGGTAATGTTTACACCCTGGGCGGCGATAATACCTTTCGGGAATTTTCCGGCTGGCAGAAAGGCCTCGAAGCCATTAATTCACTTAAACTTAATTGTGATCTGGTATTAATTACCAATGATATGTTCCTTAAACCGGGGCCGTCCTTTCTGCAAGATTATTCCACAAAAGAAATATTAAAAAGATGTATAGAGGGGAATAAAATTATAGGCCGAAGAGATTCGGCTAATCAGCAATACAGCGTCTTTGGGTACGACGTATCAAGCTGGGTCTGCACCAACGCTTTTTTTGTCCCCAAGCCGGCCTTTGATCGCTCAAAATCAGTTGTCTTGGTTGATGATAATATTCACGATATTCTGGTTAGAAGCTACAGCGACAGGCATTTACAATACAAGGCATGTTTAACTCCGGCTAATTTTAAAAATGATGATTTCTCAATAGAAATAGATCTGCGGGATAATTATCCCAAGGAAATTAGATTTAAACTTGACATGGTCACATCAGAAGGCGAGATAATAACTGATGGGAATATGCCATTAGGAATAATTTCGCGTGACATCACTTATAACGGCAGCGTCTGCCCCAAAGAAGTTTTTATCAGAGGTATTGATGACAGCCAAGGCCGGTGCCAGACCGCGCAATCATTCTTAATGTCTTTCCCCTGTGAACCGGGTAAGCTTGCCTTAAAAGGGTTTGTCTCGGCAGATATTTGTGCTAAACTTCATCCAAACTTATTACAGATATCCGTCTATAATGACTCTTACCTGTATCAGGAAGACGCCCCAATAAACATCACATATAAACGCTGGATTATCGAATGGCTGACTGAGCGCTGGCATAGCAAATTCGATATTAACGCCAATACCTGGGAGCTTTTCAAGACTAAAGCCGCGGCAATTATTAATGAGTCTTTACTTACCGCAAAACTTGCGGAATTAGGATATAAATCCGAAAGTTTTGGCGACAAAAAATATTATTAATTAAGCAGGTGACATACGCAGCTACAGCCCCAGAATGCGCCTGGATCTGGTAATAAACACCATGTCCAGATACAACGTGGAACCAGCCAACGACTTCATAAAATTCGTTAGAATTATTCAACTTCCATAAAGTTGGTCTCAACTGGACATTGTGGATTAAATGCTGTCCAAGCGTAATAGTTCACCAAGGGCACCAAAATTGATGCTGCCCGATAGTGTAAGAGTTCATCAGTGCCTTAGATCCGTTTGTTTCTGCCCTCGAGTCTGTACTTCCTGTACGTGAGAGGGCTGAAGCGGACGGAGATGAGGTGCTAGTGAACTCTTACGTTCAAGCGGCAATGCCCCTTGTCAAGGTCTCGATGTTATGCCGGGAAGACGGCCAGCAAAGATATCTTGCACACTCTAAACCTATGTCCACCAATCTATCAATTCATACCCTTATCTGCGGCAGCGGAATATTGGGGCTGACCATAGCGCGAGAACTTATTTCCCGTGGTTGCGATGACATAATTATTATAGAAAAAGAAGACTCTGCAGGCCGGCACGCTTCCGGGAGAAACAGCGGCGTTCTCCATGCGGGAATATACTACACGCCTGACTCGGCAAAGGCCAAATTATGTTTGGAAGGTAATCTTCTCATGCAGAAGTATTGCCAGGACAATGATCTGCCTATTACCAAATCCGGTAAAGTTGTAGTAGCCTCAACATCCGGGCAATTAGAAACCCTCCAGGAGCTTTACAGACGGGCCAAATTAAATGGCGCAAAAGTTGACCTTATAGATGAAAAACAACTTGCCGCAATCGAACCCAACGCCAGGACTATCGGCCAGGCTCTTTTTTCACATTACACCGCAGTTGTGGCCCCCCAAAAGATACTTGAGCATCTGCAAAAGGAGATAACTTCCACCGGCAAGGTTCAGATACTGTTTAATACGAAATTTTTAGGAAATAAAAAAAATACTGCCGCCACCAATCAAGGAAAAATATCATATAAAAAATTTATAAACGCTGCTGGAGCATACAGCGATCACATAGCCCACTCTTTTGGAGTTGGCCTGCAATATAGGCTTATTCCTTTCAAGGGCGTTTACCGGCAGCTAAAGCCAGCAAAAGCATCTATGGTAAATGGTTGCATCTACCCTGTTCCCAATATCAAAAATCCGTTTTTAGGGGTACATTTCACCAAGGGGGTAAATGGTGATGTTTATCTGGGGCCAACGGCAATACCAGCCTTCGGGAGAGAAAATTACGGTCTTCTTCAAGGCCTGGATAGTGAAAGTCTGACGATACTGATTCAGGATATGGCACTTCTATTCAAAAATAAAAAATTCCGGGCCATTGCCTTTGAAGAACCCAAGAAGTATATATTCAGATTTTTTTTGGCGGATGCCCAGAAGCTGGTAAAGCAGTTAAGTAAAGACGATATAATGCCAAGTTCAAAAGTTGGGATAAGGCCCCAACTAATCGATACATCATCCAATGAACTGGTAATGGACTTCCTTATTAAACGAGAAGAAAACAGTATCCATATACTTAACGCCATATCCCCAGCTTTCACCAGTTCAATAACCTTTGCGAAATTGATTGTTGATAAAATG
>CAZSOB010000161.1:0-3978 GCA_964608155.1 uncultured Desulfobulbia bacterium | reverse complement strand
TTAGGGAAATGCTCAACCTGCCGCCTGATTCTTCCATGGCCTGGGCCGCATTAGTACATAAATTCATTAAAATCTGATGAACTTGAGTGGGGTCTGCTGAAATAACCCCGCTGTCGGGGGCTATATCATCCTCAATCTCAATAGTAGTAGGAATGGAGGCGCGCAGCAGTTTTATAACCTCTTTGATAATTAAACTTATGCGGATTGGGCCAATGGTACTTTCGGTTTTGCGGCTGAAGGTTAAAATGTGTTTAACCAGCTCCCTGGCTCTTTTGGCTCCGCTTAAGACCTGATCCAGGTCTTCCTGCACATAGCTGTCCGGCGGTATACGTGCCTTGGCCAACTGGGTAAAACCAAATATCGCGGTGAGGATATTGTTGAAATCATGGGCAATACCACCGGCCAGAGTCCCAATGGCTTCGAGCTTTTGGGATTGAATTAATTGTTGTTCCAATTTTTTTTCTTTGGAGATGTCCTGTTTAATTGCGACAAAATGGGATATTTCCCCGTTTTCATTTTCAACCGGAGTGATAAGCATCTTTTCTTCGTAAAGAGTGCCATCTTTCTTTTTATTTATCAGCACCCCCTCCCACTTCTCTCCGGAGGTAATAGTCTGCCACAGTTGGCGGTATAGTTGTTCGTCATTTTTACCACTTTTGAATATGTGGGTATTGCTGGCAATAATTTCTGCGGGCGGGTAGCCCGTCAGCTCGGTCATGAACGGATTGGCATATTGAATATTACCTTTGGTATCAGTAATTACTACGCCCTCGGCGGCCTGGGTTATGGCGGTCGAAATTAAGGCCTGCTGCTCTTCAAGTCGTTTTCTGGTGATACTTTCGGAGAGAATGCTGGCAACACCTGTTAAAAATTCCTCTTCCTCGGGGTGAGCAATCCGCTTGGCGGGTAGATAAAAAACCATTACCCCCAGCAATTCGCCGTCTGACAAGAGCGGGACGCAATAATGGCCGTGGTCAAGCATGCCGGGGTATATAATGTCATGACGTTGATCAACTGACTCGGTGTGGATCAGGCGGCGGCTCACAGCTGTCTTGCCGCAAATACATTGTCCAAAGGGGACTTTCGAGCAGCTTTGTAGAATCTCTGCTGAAAAATTAACAGAGCTTTTGAGTACCAGCACTTCAGGTTCGCCGTGATTTATTAAAAAAATCGCCCCCTTATCTTCTATCTTGAGCCAACTTAGGGAAAGGACAATCTTTAAGGCTTGATGGAGTAGTTCGTCCAGGGTCTTGGTGACGACGAGAAGTTCCATAATTTGCGAATAGGCCGACATGGTCTGGCAGCGTGACTGAATGCCTGAAATAGTATCCCTGGTAAAGGAAATCAGGGTACCGATTTCATTGTGAGTGACAGCCGGGGCGATATTATCCCGCCTGCCTTGCTGAACCTCTTCAATCTCGCGGCTGAGCCGCAATACCGGGGAAATGATTGCCTTTGAGAGAAAAATAACCACCCCGATACTGCACAGGCAGAGGATGAAATAAAAGAAACTTATTAAAAACCTGGCTTGTTTCTGCTCTTGTTCAATCCTGCTTCTGACCAACGGCAAAAGTGCTTTTGAGGTCTTGGAAATTTTTATGGTTTCATTTTTAATTTGTTGGAAGAGGGGGCGGCCGGGCATAGCTTGATTTGAGCGTGGGGGGGTAAGTATCCGGCCTATTCTGACAATGGAGATTTCCAGGTCAATAAGCTTGTTATGCTCATTTGGGGAAAGGGCGTATTTTCGTAAACTGTGCGAAAGTTGATTGATTTTGGCGATGATCTTTTGAGCCTGCCCTGAAGAGGCTCTGCCGCACAGGGCCTCAATCTGGATTTGGTGGGTGGCTTGACTTATTTCTTCCAGGAGGGCGTCAGTACTCAGCAGCCGGTCACCGAGGGAAGCGTACTGGTAAAACGCCATGGCCAGTAAGACGACAAAGGTCATGGTCAGGCACGAAATAAAATAACCTATGGATTGTAGCTTCACGTATCACCCCTGTTCACATTGTATCCATGCTGGCGAAATATCTTACGACCGGAGGTGGTTAGGTATTGGAAAAAATGTTCGGCAAGTTTCTGGTGCTTGGATGTGGTGAGCAGTCCGGCCTCTATAGGTTCTTTAATCTGGTACGGTTTTTGTAGTGGTATTACAATAAGCCCTCTACCTGCCGGAGTTTGGGCCATAACATCCCACTCAATGACAGCATCAATATTTCCCTGATGATACAGGCGCAGGACGTCCTGGGAAGATGAACCGTATACTTTTATATTGTTCAGGATCGCTTGGCCCTTCGGGTGTATACGGATAATTTTCTCCATGACTAATCGGCCTAAACTGGCCTGCCTGGGGTCGGAGATTGCCAGCCGAATACCTGGTTTGCTTAAGTCGTCTAAGCTGGAAATTTTATCTGCCGCCTGTGGGGAAACTAATATGGCGACAACATGCCATGCCAGAAAGGCTTTGCGTTTGACCAGCCTCCTTTTCCCCAGAATATCAAGATTTTTTTGGCCGCCGGGGAGAAAAATATCCCCGGTTTTAAATTTAATGATATAGTCCCGGAGAATACTGGAGCCGTCGAAGTGGGTCTGGATCTTTATACCCGTCTGTTGCTCAAAATCGGCGGCAATTTGGCTGGCAGGCTCTTTCATCCCTGCTCCGGATAAAAAAAGCAGAGATGGGGGCTGAGCGGCACTATGTATGCACAGTGCCGCTGTTGTCAGCAAGGCAACAAACAGCCCAAATAGTAAATGGTAGGTTTTTTTTGCATGAGTTACTGACCGTGATGTCATAAGTATTCGTTCTTGTTGGATAGTGAAAAGGAGCCAACGCTTAAATATTATCTTGTAACTTCAACCGGTATTTCAACTGGAACCTATACTAATCTTACCTTGTAGAGGTACACCTAACAGTTACAGCATGGTGACTTTTTGTATCAGTCTGAGCAGTCATACTACAGAGTTAAGGATGATTTACAGTCCTCTGCCTGAATATTCGTCATATCATAGCAGAAAATATGATATCTTTGTTGAACAAAATGAATATAAATTCATTTTGTCTCTTGTCGGGAATAAATTGCCAGCAATTCATGGGCCGTGCAGTCGATTTGCTACTTTTGCGGGGATGATTGTATTCCTCTGTCTTAAAGGCGAGGGCTAAATCCCCAGGAGTTTGATGATTATAATTCCGGCCTCATAGAGGGCGTAGAGCGGCACTCCCATGAGCATCATATTGAAGATATCGGGGGTGGGGGTCAGGACGGCGGCGATGATACTGATAATCAACACCGCGTAACGGCGGTTTTTTTCAAAGCTGCTGCGCGGCAGCAACCCGGCCTTGGCGCTGAAGACCATAAAGATGGGCAGCTCGAATATTAAGCCGAAGCCCAGGACAAATATGGTAACAAAGTTTACGAAGCGGCCCACTGATATAATGGGTTTGAGCTGGACGGATTTATAGCCGAGGAGGAAGTCGATGCCATAGGGCAGGGTGATAAAATAACAAAAGGCAGCGCCGCTGTAAAAGAGCAGACAGGTAAAGCAGACAAACCAGAAGCGGCTCAGGCGGCTTAGCTGAAAGGGACGGCCCATAGCCTGCCAGAAGACAAAAACTATGGCCGGCATCAGGGTTATGATCGCCAGGACGAAGGAGAGCTTTAAATGGGCGATGAAGGGCCCGGAGACGCTGAAAAAGACCAGTTTCTGGTGCAGGTGTTCCTGAACCATATTAAAGAGACGGGGAGAATTGGCGTAAAAGAGCAAGGCGCTGATAATAATAGCCGCCAGGACAAAAAGAGCGGTCTTTCTGATCTCCTGGATAAAGACAAAGACTCTGGCGTATGGGTGCGTTTCCTCCATTAATCAGTCTCGATAAAAGGTTAATTCCACCGGTTTGCGGATGGTCAACTGTTGAGCTGTAACAGGCATGAACTCAACTTGATGAACTTAGATGTTGTTTGATAAACCACTTTATAGCCAAGG
>CAZSOB010000160.1:0-3987 GCA_964608155.1 uncultured Desulfobulbia bacterium | reverse complement strand
ATCTGACAATCCAGCCATACTAATAAAATTGGTGGGCCCACCTGGACTCGAACCAGGGACCTACCGGTTATGAGCCGGTGGCTCTAGCCAACTGAGCTATAGGCCCGCTTGCCACAATAAAGTTTAACAATATGACTCCAAATCAAAAAAATGTCAAGATTTTTTATACCATTGAACTCATTATCTCCTGTTTAAGCAGACAGCAGGAAATGCGGTACCGCGGCCTGCCCTCACTGTCATAGCTGATATTAGAGGGCTGCAGCATTTTATTCATCACACAGCCCTCTGGAATACGCAGACTGAAAAATTGTTCCTCACGCAGTCCGGAGTTTGGGCGCAGACGATTATCCGCCGTTATCTCAAAGGAATGAACAGGGAAATCTTCACAAAGGGGGCAGCGGTAAACCCGGCCGTTGGGAAAGATAAAGAAATTCTCCGCCGCCTCTCCGGCACAGACAAAGGGTTCATTATCATCTAAAAAAACTTTGGGATAGACAACATGCAGACCAAGGGCGGCGGCCTCCGCTGCCACCGGCGGCACCTGAGTCAGCCAGTCCTCCGGGCTGAGCTGCAGCCCGGTGCCGTCCTCACCGGCAGAATTACCCCGCAGCCCGATGATCTGGATGAAAAAATTACTAATCCCAAGGGACTTGACCAAGGCCGGCATACGCTGCAAGGCGGCTATATTCAGAGAACTTACCGTATAGATGAGACTGGTCTCAAAGCCCATGGCCGCCGCCCGCCTGATATTGGCAGTGCATACATCGAAGACCCCGCTGCCCCGCAGGGGATCATTGACCGCCGCCTCCGGGCCATCCAGACTAAAACTCAGCACCGCCTCCTCCGGCCCTATCTTGTTTAGCAGATCATGATGGAGGTAGCCGTTGGTATCAACAGTTATGGTTCGGTAACCCAGCCGCCGGGCAGTTTTAACAGCAAAGGGCAGATCAGGATGAAGGGTAGGCTCTCCACCCAGAAAAATCACATTGGAGTCCTTATCCTGCCCGGCAAAAAGAGCCAGCCAGTCGGCAATGGTCTCCTTGTCCAGGATAGCACTGCCATGCTGAGCGGGATTTATATAACAATGGCGGCAGGAGAGATTACAGGCCGTAAGAATATGAAAAAAAATATTTCGTTCGTTGGGCTGAAAGGCCAGGGTTCTAACTATTTGGGAAGTCATTTTGCTCAGGCATCTAAGGTATATTGGGCCAGGATGGTGCCGCGCAGATAGGCCTGCCGCCCGCCAAAAAATTTCTTAAACAGGGCCAGACTTTCAGGACGCAAAATACCGGGGCTAATTATCGTCCGCATATTTTTATACAGAGGAGACAATTCTTCCAGGGGCAGATTGGTGCCGCCGCCCATAACATCTTCATAGGCGTAAACAAAACGGCGGACACCATTAACCAGCAAGGTGGAGTAACACATCAGACATGGTTCCATGGTGGAATAGACAGTGAGCCTGTCCATGGGCAACAATGGCTGTTGCCGCAGGAGCCCGCGCAGGGCGTTAATCTCGGCGTGCTCCAGTTCGCTGGCCGCTCGTTCGCGACTCTGCCTGCTGTGCTGCCGGCCGCCCCTGGCGATAATTTCACCGTCAAAGACGATGACACAACCCACGGGAAATTCACCCCTGGCGAGTGCCGATTCCGCCTCTTTAAGGGCGGCAAGCATAAATTGTTTATGACTGTCCGGCATAGGGCGGCAACCGCGGACGGCTCTAAACGGTCTTTACCGAATTATCCGGGTTCAGTACCACGATTCGCGGCTCATAACCCTGAACCTCGGTCTCATCCAGGAGGGAAAAGGCGACCACAATAATCAGATCACCCACCACACCCTTACGGGCCGCGGCACCATTCAGACAGATAACCCCGGAATTTGGCGAACCAGGAATAACATAGGTATTAAAACGTTCACCGTTATTAATATTATAGATATTAATCTTTTCAAAGGGCAGCAGGCCCGCCCTGTCCATCAAAGCGCTGTCCACAGTCAGACTGCCCTCGTAATTCAGGTTGGCTTCGGTAATAGTGGCCCGGTGAATCTTGCACTTCAACATTTGACACAGCATTATAATCCTCTCATGGGCAGCGAACCCGGCTGGCCGCGCCACAGATAAAAAATTAGGTAAGAGTTCACCGGCACCTCATCTCGGGGGTTACTCCAAGGGGGGTACCTTTAGTGATCTGTTACATAAACAATATATTTCAGCCCTTCTTCCGCAAAAGGTAATTCGCGAGATTTTCAGGTAATTTACCCGATTTCTGCAGCTTTTCTATACGTAATTGTATATATTTTCTATATTGAACCTGTTGATTTTTTATTATTTCTGGTAACTTTTTAATAAAATTCTTATAAGCTGCTGAACTAAAAAAATCTATTGCCGAATCCAATTCCTTATTCGTATAAACATCTTTAGTCGAAATAACCATGCTGCTCAGATAATAATGCTCGGTAAACACCTTTTTGAACCTTGTGAGAAGATATGGCGGAAGAACCCGCGATATCTTCCGCAGCATTTGTCCGTAAACTTTCTTATAGTCAAGTACTTTAAAAAGTCTGAGGCTTTTAGTGTACCTGGGATCATTTAAATTTACAGAGGGTAATTTTACCTCAGTACCTTTCTTTATAGACTCCATCGTATTTTTTATGATTTCATTCTGCTTAGCCCTTATATCTGCCTGTTTAGCAATTATAGATTTCCCGACATCCGAAGAATAAAATTTGATCCACTTATCCAAGTCATTCTCAGCCAGCTGCTTTGCGAAAAAAGGCACAAAGAGTCCACCCATAATTTTTTGTTTGTTAAAAATAATCGATGAATATTTTTGAAAATCCTTTTTAAGACCAGCAGGAAGGCTGGCAGAAACACGCCCCTTGTTTTTGTCAATTTCCCGCTCAACACCTTTATCTATACGCAATAACGCTAGCCATTTTTTCGTTTTGTTTATTTTTTGAGGACTGTCAGCATTTGCAAACCCGGCTTGCCCCAATAACATCATTAAGATTATTAAGGCAGAAATGCCTGTTTTCCAGCTTCGCATTGTTTTGTTCCTCAAATAATTAAGTTACTCAGTAAACAGATAACCGTTATCAATCAAACGGGTTTTTCCAATATGCACCGCCATCATTAACAACGCGGAATCAGTCAGCACTTCCAGTTCCCGCAGATCTGAGCCGTTAACTATTTTCACATACTCCACCCGAACTCTGGGCTCAGCAGCAATCACGGCTGACAGATGAGCAATAATCCGGCCGCAGTCCCGCTCTCCCTCACCCGCCTGCCGCCGGGCTGATTTCAGGGCCCGGCTCAGACAAAGAGCCGATTGCCGTTCAGCGGGATTCAGATAACGGTTACGGGAACTCATGGCCAGGCCGTCCGCCTCCCTGACAATGGGATGGCCGATAATCTCCACCGCGAAATTAAGATCTCTAACCATGGCCCGCACCACAGTTAGTTGTTGAAAGTCTTTCTCACCAAAAACAGCCAGTTGAGGCTGAACAATATTAAACAATTTAGCCACCACCGTGGCGACCCCGTCAAAATGACCGGGCCGCGAAGCCCCGCACAACCCCTGGCTCAAACCCTTAACCCGCACCAGGGTCTGAAAGCCCGGTTTATATACAGCCGCCGTTTCAGGGGCAAAGATGACGTCTACCCCGGCCTCTTCGGCCGCCTGGCAGTCGGCCTGAAAGCTCCGGGGATAACTAACAAGATCCTCATCAGGGCCAAATTGGGCCGGGTTGACAAAAATACTTACCGCCACCTGATCGGCCCGCTGTCCGGCCGCGCCCATCAGGCTCAGATGCCCGGCATGCAGACAGCCCATGGTGGGCACTAAGGCCAGAGTCCGGCCCCCGGCCTGCGCCGTCCTTGACCAGGCAGTCATCGCGGCAGGTGTACGAACAACTTCCATCTCTATTTTTGCAACTGGGCAATTCTGGTCATAACCCAGTCTTTAATCGCACCCGGCTGGGTTTCCG
>CAZSOB010000159.1:0-3998 GCA_964608155.1 uncultured Desulfobulbia bacterium | reverse complement strand
CGGCCTTATCCTTATCGGCACCGCGGTGCTGTCGTACATGGTTTTTAATGATCCCACCAATCATTTGATGTTCTACGGGATCTGCCTGCTCTCCCTGATTCTCGGTGTCCTCTCGGTTATTCCCATTGGCGGCGCTGATATGCCGGTGGTTATCTCGCTCTTGAACTCCTACTCCGGTCTGGCTGTGTCCATGACGGGTTTCGCCCTGAGTAATAACGCCTTGATTATAGTAGGTTCGCTGGTGGGGGCCTCGGGGCTTTTCCTGACCAAGATCATGTGTGATGCCATGAACCGTTCATTGAGCAATGTCCTCTTTGGGGCCTTTGGTACTGGCGGCGGGAGTGATAACGGTGGAGCGGCCGCGGAGGGCGGCGGGGCCGAAGGCTCGGTGAAGGGATATGAGGTGGAGGACGTGGTTATGGTTTTAGAGAATGCCTCCTCGTTGATTATTGTCCCCGGTTACGGGATGGCTGCCGCCCAGGCCCAGCACGCGGTACGGGAGCTGGGAGATTATCTTGACGAGGAGGGGGTGGAGGTGCGTTACGCCATCCATCCGGTGGCTGGCAGGATGCCGGGCCATATGAATGTATTACTGGCGGAGGCCGATGTCTCCTATGATCAGTTATTTGCCATGGAGGATATTAATGATGACTTTAGTGGTACAGATGTGGTATTGGTCATCGGGGCCAATGATGTGGTGAATCCGGCGGCCAAGACTAATCCCGGCAGTCCTATTTACGGGATGCCGGTCTTGAATGTCGAAGAGGCGCAGACGGTTGTTGTCCTCAAAAGAAGTATGAAACCGGGTTTTGCCGGGATTGAAAATGAATTGTTCTTAAAGGATAATACCATGATGCTCTTTGGTGACGCCAAGTCCTCGGTGCAGGCTTTGGTGGCGCAGTTGAAGGGGTAAATTCGTGACAGCCGTTAAGAGATGAGCCGCCGCCGGGCAGGGGCGGCGGGTTGATTTGTAGATTAGTATCCTCCGCATTCCAAATTTTTCCGCATTCCGAATTCAAAAAAGGAGTAAATAATGTGTCGTCTATCTATGAAAACAGCCTCTGAGCCGTTTTCACCCTATACTGTTCTCCAAGCCATGGAGGCCATGCAGGAGGGGTATGATGGCAGTGGCCTGGGGCTGTTGCTGCGGGGCATGAAATTTGCCGATTTCAATTATCAGGCCGGTGAACCAATTTTGTCCGGCATCGCCCATAGTGAGGCCGCCCTCCATCGTCTGAATCAGATGCTGCAGGACAGGGGCTATACCCTGAAATATGATCATGAATTTCAGGTACGGCCGGAGCTTATCGAGGCTAAGGATCGCCATAAATATTTTCTGCGGGTCTATAAGCAGCCCCTGGCCTGGAAGGAGTGGAGCCGGGAGCAGGTGGAGAATGAGCTAATGCTTACCCGCCTGGCACTGCGGGAGGACGGCCTACGGGACAACGATCTCACTGTTTTTTCCTTCTGGCCCGATGTGGCGATTATCAAGGAGGTGGGCTGGCCCCTGCAGGTCGGTGATGCCTTGGGGCTTTCCGACAACCGGATAACCTCGAGAATCTGCATGGCCCAGGGACGGCAGAATACAAACTACGGCATCAACCTCTACGCCTGTCATCCCTTCTTTATCCAGGGAATCGGTACTATGACCAATGGTGAAAATACCGCCTTTGTCCCCATTAAGGAGTATCTCTCCGGTCTGCATCGTCCGGGCTATGTTGGTTATCAGAGTGATTCCGAGGTCTTTGCCCACATCCTGCATTATGTTACTAAGGAGTTAAAGCTGCCTCTCGAGGCCTATAAACATGTGATTACCCCTTTAAAGACCGGGGAGTTGGAGAATCACCCCCAGGGCCGCTTTTTGCGCGGCCTGCGCGATGCATGCCGGCGGATGATTATTGACGGCCCCAATTGTGTTATGGGCTCCATGCCCGATGAAACCTGTCTGCTGCTCATGGATACCAAGAAGATGCGGCCGGCGACCATCGGCGGCCGGCCGGGAGAATGGGCCATGGCCTCGGAGATGTGCGGGGTGGATGCCATGATCCCCGATCGTGACAAGAGTTTAGATTTTCAGCCAATGAGAGAAAATACGGTGATCGTTCCCGCTCACCGAAAGGAGTTTGTAATATGGTCTCAATTCGATCCATACCCTCTACACCAGGCAGCCTGACCTATAACGATCTGCCTTGGATAATAGAACACCGCGAGGATAGATGTACCCTCTGCGGCCGCTGTACCTCTATCTGCCCCACCCAGAGCCTGCATCTGACGTATCACCGCCAGCGCATGCCGCAGCTTGGTATTCTCAAAAAGAAACGCGGCAGCGAATATAGGGTCTTTACCGGTATAAGGCAGAGTACGGATCTGGAGCATCGCTGCACCGGCTGCGGTATGTGCTCCATGGTCTGCCCCAATGAGGCCATTGGCCCCTTTCCCAACAGCAACGATGAGCGGGCGCGTTTTCACAGTCATCAAAAGGGTGAGGCCTGGAAACGGGGCGGCCGTCGTAATGACCGGCACAGCCTCCTTGACCAGCTGTCCTTTAATCGAATATCCATGCTCACCGATCCGGCCCTTGATGCCGGCCGCCATGAGTTTTATCTGAATACCATTCTGGGCCGGGTCTTGCCGCCGGAGGAATATATCCGCCGCCAGGCTGCCGGGGAGTGGATACCGCCCACGAGGGAGATATTCCCCTTTATTATCGGCTCCATGTCTTTTGGGGCTCTGTCGCCCAATATGTGGCTGGGGTTGCTGCAGGGAGTGGCCTATTGTAATGAGGTCTTAAATATTCCGCTGGTTATGTGTACCGGTGAGGGGGGCTGCCCGCCCTGGGTGTTGAAGAGCCCCTTTCTTAAATATCTCGTTTTGCAGATTGCCTCAGGTTATTTCGGCTGGGATGAAATCATCCGGGCTATTCCGGATATGCAGTGTGATCCGGCCGCTATTGAGATAAAATACGGCCAGGGTGCCAAGCCTGGTGACGGCGGGCTGCTCATGTGGTTCAAGGTCAGCCGGCTTATTGCCCGTCTGCGCGGGGTGCCGGAGGGGGTTGATCTGCCTTCGCCGCCGGTGCATCAAACTCTCTATTCCATTGAGGAGAGTGTGATGAAGATGATTCAGACCCTTTCCATGGCCTGGGATTTTCGGGTGCCGGTCTATCCCAAGATATCCGGTTCCACCTCGGCCAAGGCGGTTTTGAATAATCTTGTGCGTAATCCCTACGCCTCTGGTTTACTTATTGATGGTATCGACGGCGGTACGGGCGCGGCCTATAATGTCAGTATGGATGCCACTGGTCATGCCATTGCCTCCAATCTCCGTGATTGTTATCTTGATTTGGTGGCCCAGGGCAAGCAGAATGAGATTCCTCTGTTTGCCGCCGGCGGGGTCGGTAAAAATGGTAATGTCACCCAAAACGGCATGGGGCTGATTATGCTTGGGGCCTCTGGGGTGCATATCGGTAAATACATCCTGCAGGCCGCCGCCGGCTGCCTCGGTAACGAGAAGAATCGCTGCAATGTCTGTAACCTGGGGATCTGTCCCAAAGGCATTACCAGCCAGAATCCCAAACTCTACCGCCGCCTTGATCCCGATCAGGTGGCGCAGCGAGTAGTTGATGTCTTCATGGGGATTCGTACGGAGATGAAGAAGATTATGGCCCCTCTGGGCCGTTCCCAGAGTCTGCCCGTCGGTATGTCCGATGCCCTTGGTATTGGTGATGAGGCTGCGGCGAGGCGTTTAAATATCAGGTATGTCTGCTGATTCAGAGGACAGAGGGGCAGCTGCGGGGGCGTATTGTTATACGCTCTGATGCTAAAATTTTGGTAACTATTCAGCGAAATGTCCGAAATTAGCAATAACCACTGAATGTAACTGTTCAGAAGTGCCTCAGGTTCGGAGTCTGCGCTTTCCTGTTCATTTTTGACTTTGAAGCATAAGAGGTATGCGAGAAGGCAAAAATGGGCAAAGATGAGGTGCTGCTGAATAGTTAC
>CAZSOB010000158.1:0-4002 GCA_964608155.1 uncultured Desulfobulbia bacterium | reverse complement strand
TGGAGGTCATGCGTAAAAACCTGCGGGTTGCCGATGCCATTCTGCATGGGGAGTCAGAGGGTAAGACCTTTTACGATATTATCAGTGATGGTCACGCCCTGGGGATGCAGACCTTCGATCAGCATATTCTGGAGCTGTACAAAGAGGGATTGATTGAAGAACAGACGGCCCTGGGCTATTGTTCCCACCGCAGCGCGGTTAATCGGGGCCTGGATCAGATCAAGGCGGCTAAGGGGGAAGCCACCACCGGTATTACCGGGCTGGCCATGGACGCTGAGGAAGAGGATCCCTTTGCCAATTTTAGATAGAGAATGCCGTTCAAAAGGAGATATAAGATGATAAGTCAATGTCCGCATTGCCGGCAGACCCTGAATTTTAATGAGGCCCAGCAGGCCAAAATCCAGACGGCCCTAACAGGGCTGAAAAATGGTACCCTGAAAATGGGTTGTCCGCACTGTAAAAAGACCATTTATCTACAGGCGGACGGCTCCTGTGCCGACACTCCGCGACAATCAGGGCCGGAGTCTGATTCCGGCATTAAGAGCGGGATCAAGCCGCCTCATTATCCGGATATAAGCTGGATGGCCAACGATATGTACGAGGAAATGGCGGCTGCCCCCGATGTTGACAAGGCCTTGGTGATGATGCCGGAGGGCGCGGCCCGGGAGGCGGTAAGCAAGGCCTTCCTTGAGCAGGGCTGTCAGACAGAATTTCCCGAATCAGCCTCTGATGCCATTGCCCGCATGCGTTTTACGGATTTTACCTATGTGGTTCTGCATACCGGTTCTGCCGGGCCACTGGCTGAGTCAGAGTTCCACCAATATTTGAGCCGCATGCCCATGGCCCGGCGCCGAGGCATTTATTATGTTCTCATGGGACCAGAGTTTCATACCCTTTACGACCTGGAGGCTCTGGCGAATAACGCCAATCTGGTGGTAAATGATAATGAGACCGCCTATCTTGAGATTATTTTTAAGAAGGGCCGTCAGGATTATGATGATTTATTCGGGCCTTATCTTAAGGCCATGGGGAAATAAGGTCTGTCGCCTTTACCCGTTAACCTATTATATGTAGATATATTCTTCTGGTGTATCAGCAATTTTTCAATATTTCTCAAAAACCATTTTCCATCGCCCCTGATCCAGCCTTTCTCTATATGAGCGACGGTCATCGTGAGGCCTTGGCTCATTTACGATACGGTCTGGAGAATGACGGTGGTTTTGTTCTGCTCACCGGGGAGGTGGGGGCGGGTAAGACCACGGTTTGCCGCTGTCTCTTGGAGCAGGTGCCGGCTGATACCAATATCGCCTTTATCCTCAATCCCAAGCTTACGCCCCTTGAGCTCCTGGCCTCCATTTGTGATGAACTAAATATTGACTATCACCGGGGGGCCGGCGGTAAGGAACTGGTTGATGCCATTAATGATTATCTCCTAACTGCTCATGCCCGGGGGCGGCATACGGTATTGATAATTGATGAGGCCCAGAATCTGGGTTTTGAGGTGTTGGAGCAGATTAGGATGTTGACTAATCTGGAGACCAATGAACGAAAATTATTACAGATTATTATGCTGGGGCAGCCGGAATTGCAGGAAAAACTGGCCGATCCCCAACTCAAGCAGCTGGCTCAGCGTATATCGGCCCGGCATCATCTCGGGCCGTTAAACAGAGCGGAGACCACGGCCTATGTCCGGCATCGGTTGGCGGTGGCCGGGTTGAGCCCGGAGGTCTTCTCGGATAGGAGCCTGAAAAAATTATTTTCTCTGAGTGCCGGTATTCCACGTCTGATTAATATAATTTGCGACCGGGCCTTGCTGGCCGCTTACACCAAGGGTATCCGCCGGGTTGACAGCCGCCTTTTAACCGAAGCCGCGGGTGAGGTTTTAGGTCTCAGGAAGAAAGGCCGGGGGGGGCGGCCGGTTCCTCCGTGGTTGGTGGCGGTAATTATGCTTGTGGTCTGTGCCGCGGCCCTGGCGCTTGTGCTTCGGCAGTCCAATCCCCGGCAGAGCGTCTCTCTTGCTAAGCCCGCGCCGCGTCCCGCTCTTGAACTGCCGGGAGGCGGGAAGGGCAGTAAGGATAATGCCCATCTGTCTTTTAACCTTAAATACGAAGCGGCTGAGCCGTTTTTGTCGGCCGTGGAATGGTTAGATATAGAAACCTCCGGCCGCAGTAAGGGGGCGGCCATGGGTGATTTGCTGCGTCTGTGGGGGGTGAGCGGCTTCTCCCCGGCAGAGAAGCGGGGCTGTCAATATGCCGAGAAGCATAGCCTGCGTTGTCTGAGCGCGGCCAGCGGTATGGCGGCTTTAAGGCGGCTTAATCGTCCTGTTGTGCTGCGTCTGCGGGGGAATAAAGGCGAGAAGTTTTTTATGGTGCTGGCCGCGGATCACGGCCGTTGGCTTGACCTGCGTCTTGACGGCCGGCGGTGGAGGGTTGCCCCCGCCGATTTGGCCCAACATTGGCAGGGATCTTATATACTTATCTGGCGGCCTCCAGAGGGATATAGAGATTCTATTCGTCCCGGTTATCGCGGCCCCATGGTAAAATGGCTCGCTGAACGTCTTGCCCTCATAGATGGAGAGGAGTACAATAAACAGGCGGGGGAAGCAGCTTATGATTCTGGTCTTGTGCGGCGGGTTAGGCGGCTGCAGTTTAGATATAATCTAATTCCGGACGGCATTGTCGGCAAAGAGACTATTATTGTGCTTAATACATTGACCGCTGCCGGGGGGCCGGAATTGCGGCATCCTGAATCCGCGGGCTTAAAGCCCATGGGGAAACCATAAGCTCATGTCATATATTCTTGAGGCCATAAAAAAGGCGGATCAAAAGCGCAAACTGGGCAGCGTGCCAGATGTGCATACTGTTCATGAGATGCCGCCTGTGGCGGCGCGAAGACTGTTCTGGCCCTATATCGTGGCCGCTGGCTTGTTTGTTAATGTCGGTCTCATTACCTGGTGGCTGCACCCCTGGGAGGCCCCGGTGGTTGAGAAGACGGTGAGTAGGGTTGTGCCGATTAAGAAACCGATTGCCGGAGTCGGTGTTCCGCCTCCTCCCCCGGTGCAGAAAATGACTAAGCAAGAGTCTGCCGTTGCCACGCTCAGCCCTGTTACTCCAGGGCCGAAGGTCGTTTCGTCTAATAAAGCCCCCATTACTCAGGGGGGAGCTGCTAAAACAGCGGTTCGGACGGCGCAAAGGCCGAAAGGCCCGGTACCGAAGGCCGCGAATCCGCCTGTGGGGAATGAGGCCGCCAGGATTACAGGCATTAAGCAGAGGAATAATTCTGCCCCGGCTCCTTCAATACCGGCGGCAGATAAGGTTGTGAAGGTTATGCCGCAACCGACAATGCCGTCTTTGGCGGTTAAGGGCCAGGCGACTCATCCCGCGGCCATGGAGCGGATTGGCGGTACGCCTCTGCCCGCCTTTGGGAAAGATGACCAGCTGGTCGAGCAACAGCGCCGGAAGGAGGCCGCGGCTCTATCTAAAATCCCCTTTCTCCGGCAGTTGCCGGCCGAGATAAGGGTTAGAATCCCGGAAATTCATATTTCATATCACGCCTATTTTTTTAACGCCTCCCGGCGTATGGTGAGCATTGATGGTAAGATATTTCGGGAGGGCAATATAATTGACGGTGACTTAAGACTGGTGCGGATTACGCCATCAGGAGTGGTTTTGCAATATAAGAATTGGCAGTTCAGGGTTAATGTGTAAGCCGTGATGGTGTAAGCGGTCACAGGGCACCGAATCTGCGGCGTTATCGTCCTGTTTGCATACTGATGTTGTCACAGGTCGATGCCTTGCATCTCCGGCACCCTGAGACCGCTTACAGCTCTGAGGGTTTGCTGAATTTCGGTGGATTACCCCGTTAGGTTACGTGATGGGTAACTATTCAACAGCACCCCATCTTCGCCCATTTAGGCCTTCTCGAATACCAAAGTATGCTTCAAAGGCCTAAATGAACGAACCTGGAGCACTGCTGAACAGTTACGCTCTGGGGTTATCGTTA
>CAZSOB010000157.1:0-4013 GCA_964608155.1 uncultured Desulfobulbia bacterium | reverse complement strand
TTATGAACTGCCGCCGCTAAATTTTCCGCTTATCAATAACCCGCTGGGCCTTGCCCTCGCTGCGTTTTATGGTCTTGGGCTCTACCATGGTAATCTTGCAGGTTGAGCCGATAAGATCCTTGATGTCAGCCTGAATATGTTTGGTGATGGAAACCATATCCTTGATCTCATCGGAAAAGATGGTCTCGCTGACCTCAACCTGCACCTCCATGGTGTCCATGGCACCCTGACGGTCAACGATGATCTGATAATGAGGTTCCACCCCTTCAATACTCATCAGCACCTGCTCTATCTGGGAGGGGAAGACATTTACCCCCCGGATAATCAGCATATCATCGGTACGGCCGCTGACCTTAGGCATGCGGAGCATCGTTCTGCCACATGAACAGGGGGTGTCGCTCAATCGGGAAATATCCTTGGTTCGGTAGCGGATCACCGGAAAGGCGGTTTTAGTGAGGGTGGTGAATACCAGCTCGCCGGTCTCGCCCATGGGCAGAGGCTCAAAGGTGTTTTGGCCGACAATCTCCGGCAGGAAATGGTCTTCAAAAATATGTAGGCCCTTTTGTTCCTCAATACATTCGACGGCCACTCCAGGGCCTATGATTTCGCTTAGACCATAGATGTCAATGGCCTTGATCTGCAGGCGTTTTTCCAAATCATGGCGCATCCCTTCACTCCAGGGCTCGGCTCCAAAGACCCCAACCCGGAGCGGCAGATCGGCTGGATCGACACCCGACTCAATCATAACCTCGGCCAGGTTCATGGCGTAGGAAGGGGTGGAAAGCAGTACCGTGGAACCAAAATCACGCATAATGGTGATCTGGCGTTTCGTCTGACCGCCGGAGATGGGGATAACTGTGGCTCCAAGCTCTTCCGCCCCGTAATGGGCTCCAAGACCGCCGGTGAAGAGGCCGTAGCCGTAAGCGTTCTGGATAATATCCTTACTGGTTACCCCGGCGGCGCTGAGACTGCGGGCCATTAAGCCGGCCCAGAGTTTGATGTCCTCTTTGGTGTAGCCCACTACAGTCGGTTTACCGGTGGTGCCTGAGGAGGCATGCAGCCGGACAATTTTCTCCATGGGCACGGTGAAGAGACCGAAGGGATAATTTTTGCGGAGATCATCCTTGGTGGTAAATGGCAGATGGCGGATGTCCTTTAGGACGCGGATATCTTCGGGTTTTACTCCGGCCTCATCCATCTTGCCCCGGTAATAGGGAACCTTGTCGTAGACCCGTGCCACCAGTTTCTGGAGCCGGTCAAGCTGCAGAGCGCGTAATTCCTCGCGGGGCATGGTTTCATGGTCATTCCAAATCAATTTTTCCCTCCTTATCCATAATTTGAGGTCTGATCGTGGTTTTTAGATCAGGCCGCCTCCTGTCTGCCGGCGGCAAAAGCCCGCAGATTGAGATCGAGAATTTTGGCCGGCAGATTGCTCTTCATTACCTCGATAAAGGTTTCTGCCGGTACCGGCAGAAAGGTGGACAATGCCCCCACGAGAACAACATTGGCGGCCCGTACTTCACCCAAGTCACGGGCGATGGTGAAACTGTCTATGGTTAGCAGGGCCAGTCCTTTGGCCCGGAGTTGATCCAGGACATCGGCCGGGTAGGGGGCTTGGCCCATGGCCACGGCGGGCGGGGCAATCTGCTGGGTACTGGCTACTATCTGAGTTTTTTCGTGCATAAAATTAAGATAACGAGCCGTCTCCATTTTTTCTAAGGAAAGTATGAAGTCGGCCGCCCCCTGCTCAATCAGCGGAGAATAGACCTCTTTGCCGTATCGTAAATGGGCCACCACCGAGCCGCCGCGCTGGGCCATGCCGTGAACCTCGCTTTTTTTCACCGTAAACCTGGCTGCCATGAGGGCAAAGGCGGTAATTTCACTGGCCAGAAGAATCCCCTGGCCGCCGACTCCGCAGAATATTATTCCACCTTTCATATCGCTTTATCCTCCCTCGCTATGGCGCCGAATTTACATGTTTGGGCGCAGAGCCCGCAGCCATTACACATCTCACTTATCCTGGCGTATCCCTTTTGCTTATCCTTGAATCCCAGGGCCGCGCCCTCCTCCAGGCTCACCGCCTGCCAGCTCATAGCCGGGCAGCCCAGGCGAAGGCAGGACATACAGCCCGTGCATTTCGTCGGCTCAATGGTGAAGGGAATTTTGTGCCGCTTTTTTTCCGCTGGCAGGAGGGCGCAGGGGTATCTCGTAATGACCACCGAGGGGCCGTCAAACTCCAGGGCTCGCACCAGCGCCTCCTTGGTTTCTTTAAGATGCTGAGGGTTGACCACCTGCACATGCTCAACTCCAAGAGCCCGGCAGAGCCCGGCAATATCAACCTCATGAGCCGGTTCTCCCTGCAGGGTCTGGCCGGAGGCGGGATTGGGCTGATGCCCCGTCATGCCGGTAATCCGGTTGTCGAGGATGATAACGGTGGAGTTACCCTTGTTATAGACAATATTGGTCAGTCCGGTTATGCCGGAATGGAAAAAGGTTGAGTCGCCGATGACGCTCACCACCTTGCCGCGGCCGGCATCTCCCAGAGCCTTGCTCATGCCGTGGGCAATGCCGATACTGGCTCCCATGCAGACACAGGAGTCCATGGCCGAGAGCGGCGGCAGGAAACCCAGGGTATAGCAGCCAATGTCTCCGGAGACAAAGACCTTGAGGCGGTTGAGATTGTAGAAGAGTCCCCGGTGCGGGCAGCCTGGACACATATTGGGAGGGCGCATGGGTAAACTGAGGGGCTCAAATCCCGGTCTTGGCTGTTTTCCCAGAGCCCGACGGATAATGTCCGGGCTAAGTTCGCCGATGGCCGGGATTTTATCTTTGCCGGTGCAATGAATACCCATGGCCTTGATCTGGGTCTCTAAAAAGGGGTCTAATTCCTCAATAATAAACAGCTCATCCACCTTGGCGGCAAAATTCCGGATTAACTTTGCCGGCAGGGGGTAAATGAGTCCCAGTTTAAGGAAGGAGGCCTCGGGAAAGGCCTCTTTGGCATAGAGATAACTGACCCCGCTGGTGATAAAACCACGTTTTTTGCTTCCCCATTCCGTCCGGTTGGGGGCAAAGTCCTCGGCGAGAGCGCTGAGACGCTGGTGACGCTGGGCCATTACCTCTCGTCTAACCCTGGCGTTGGCCGGCAGCATGACGAATTTGGCCGCTATTTTTTCGAGGCCCGGGGTTAACGGAGGAGTTTTAATTTTTCCTTTTTTCACCATGCCCTTGACGTGGGCCAGGCGGGTGGTGATTCTGACCAGCACCGGGGTATCAAATTCCTCGCTTAGTTCAAAGGCCAGCTTGACAAAATCCCGGGCTTCGGCCGGGTCAGAGGGCTCCAGCATGGGAATTTTGGCGGCATAGGCGTAATTGCGGTTGTCCTGCTCGTTCTGGGATGAGTGCATACCGGGATCATCGGCATTGATAATCACCAACCCGGCCCGCACCCCGGTATAGGAGACGGTAAATAGAGGGTCGGCCGCAACATTCAACCCCACATGCTTCATGGTGGCCAAAGCCCGGCCGCCGGCAAAGGCTGCGCCGATGGCTGTTTCCAGGCCGGTTTTTTCGTTGGGAGCCCATTCGGTGTAGGGGCCTTTGTATTTGGTAAGGTTTTCTAAAATTTCGGTGGAGGGGGTTCCGGGGTAGCCGGATGCTACCTTTACGCCCGCCTCAAAGGCCCCCAGGGCCAGAGCTTCGTTACCGGAAAGCCAGAGGGGGTCAGTTGATTTTTGGGTCACGTTGCTTCTCCTGATGTCGTCGTGCCGGCAGTAGTTCTACCTGCTTTTGTGAAATGATTTAGGCGTTTTTACCATGCTTTTATGCTTTGTTCAAGTAGGCTGTTCATCTAAGATTGACGGGCAGAGGGGTAGGGGCTGAATAAGAAGGGAGGTGAAATTAGCTGGTTTTTGGTCTTTGGCAGCGACTAATTGGATTCAATATTAAGGCGGCAGGCCTTGATGAGATTCTCCTTGATGTCGGTCAGGTTAAGATTATAAATATCCGGCGGG
>CAZSOB010000156.1:0-4043 GCA_964608155.1 uncultured Desulfobulbia bacterium | reverse complement strand
TAAGTTTCTTATAAAAACTATGGATGAATTAATAAAAGAATTAAAAATAAAACTTATTGATACACTTAATCTGGTGGATGTTACCCCGGACGATATTGATGCAAACGCCCAGTTTGTCGGCGGCGAGCTTGGCATTGATTCCATTGACGTGCTTGAGATGGTGGTCATGATTGAAAAAGATTACCAGGTTACCATCAATAATAAGGAGATTGGCGAGAAGGTCTTTTCTACCCTGACGGCTTTGGCTGAGTATATCAGCGAAAACTCTTCACGGTTCTCTTCTTGAGCGGTAAAAGAATATTTATTGCCGGGATGGGGATTATTTCCCCGCTTGGCTCCGGCCTGTCCGCCACGGAGCAGGCCATTTGGAAGAATCAAAGTAAAATCGCCCCATTAGAGCTTTTCCCTCTTATGCAACACGCCCCGCTGCCGGTGGGAGAAGTGAGGACAGACCTTGAGCAGGGTGATTCCCTGCCCCGCACTCATCAGCTTGCCATCCATGCCGCTGACCAGGCCATGGCCGATTGTGATCTGCCGCCCGACGCGGTAATCTTAGGCACCACCACCGGCGGCATACTCTCCACCGAGACGCTGCTGGCCACGGGCGAAAAACGACCCGAATATTACCAATATCATGGTTTAACCTCTGTCTGTGAAAAAATTGCCCGGCGCTATGACTGCACCGGGCCGGCTCTCACTGTATCTACGGCCTGTTCCTCCAGCGCCGCGGCCATTAAAATTGCCTTACAAATGCTCCGCCGGGGTGAGGCCGTTAGAATCCTGCTGGGTGGCGTTGACTCCCTGTGCCGCTTAACCTATTTCGGTTTTAATTCCCTCCAGCTTGTCGATCCTGACGGCAGCCGGCCGCTTGATAAAAACAGACAAGGCATGTCTGTGGCGGAAGGGGCGGCGATGCTGCTGCTTACGGTTGACAAAACAGACAAGGTGATTGCGGAAGTCCTGGGAGCGGGATTATCCTGTGACGCCTATCATCCCGCCGCCCCGCATCCTCAGGGCGAAGGCGCTTACCGGGCAATGGCGGCGGCACTTGATAACGCCGGAATCAGCCCGACCGATATCGGTTATATCAGCCTGCACGGCACCGGAACCCCGGATAACGATCTGGCCGAAGCCCGGGCCGTTAATAAATTATTTGACTTTACCCCGCCCCATCTTGCTTCAATTAAGGGGGCAATGGGGCACAGCCTGGGAGCGGCCGGTGCTATGGCGGCCGTTATTGCCGCCCTCATGGTCTCCCGCAACATACTGCCCGCCAATACCAGTTGCAAAGAACCTGATCCAGCGCTTTGCCTCACGCCTCTAACTAAGCCACTCAGCCAGCCGGTTGCCGCGGTATTATCCAATTCATTCGGTTTTGGCGGCAACAATGCCTCTATAGTAATTACAGCGCCAGATAAATTCACCTGTCCCGCGGGGCCTGCCGCCCTTAGGGCCTGGACGATAATTGGCAGCAGCTGCCTGACCGGCGCCGGGGATAAGGATAAGACAATGGCGGCCCTCTGGCTTGACCAGCCAATTGCCGGGGCGCTTTCTCTAACTGAAATTTCAACGAATCTTCCGGCCCGCGCGGTGCGGCGCTTAAAACGTCTGCCCAGGATCGCCCTGGCTCTCGCGGCGGCGGCCCAGGATGATTCGGCTGGAGCAGCCAAACCTGACGCTGTTTTTATGGGGACGGGCTGGGGGGCGCTTTCTGAAACTTATGATTTTCTTAATCGTCTCCGGGAGACCGAAGAACAATTCCCCAGCCCCACGGATTTTGTCGGCTCCGTCCACAATGGGCCAGCCAGCCAGATTGCCATAATGTATAACGCCAGCGGGGCCAATATCACCTCCAGCGGCGGAGATTACTCCTTTGAGCAGGCTCTGCTGACTGCTGATCTAAGCGCCGACGATTCTGATCAGCCAATCTTTGTTATTGGCGCCGATGAAGGACATCCCGAGTTATCCATTCTTTTTGATCAATCCATCATCTGCAACCAAAATTATACCAATAGTAAGGATACGCCCCTTGCGGATGGCGGCGGTGGCTTTTGCCTGACCAAAAACAGCCGGGCAAGAGGAATAACCATCAGCCCAGCCTTTTATCAAAGTTCCGTTAGCACCAATGTCATAGAGGCTCTAATAAAATCTTTGGGCGGGACGGAGACCCTGCTGACTGATTATGGCCTGCTGCTGGCGGGGATTCCAGCGGCTTTCCGCCGCCAGGGCGAAGAGCAGCTGGCAAGATTCATTGAACTTACCGGCTTTAACGCTCCAACAATTGATTATCGGCGCCTGACCGGGGAATTTGCCACAGCTTCGGCGGTGGCGGCGGTTATGGCGGTAGATTTCTTGAAAAGGGGGGCGATACCGCCTTCTCTTGCCGGTTCAGGCCAGACTTCACTCAAGAAAAAAGGCGCCTTGCTCCTCGGCCTGGGGCGGTTCATTACTGCCGTGGAGATCAAGGCCCCATGAATATCCTGTTGATCTCACCCAATACCCTGCAGGCGCCATACCCCGTATATCCCATCGGCCTGGATTATGTGGCCGGTTCCGTCTCTGCCGCCCACGAGGTCAGGATTGTTGACATGAATGTCGAAACCTACGAGTCTCTCGGGCGGATCATAAAGGCCTTCCAACCCGATATTATTGGGGTTTCCTGCCGTAATATTGATAATACCGAAGCCGGTAAATCGCTGTTCTGTGTTAATGAGTACCGCGATATTATTCAGTGGCTCAGGGAATGTTCCAAGGCAATTATTGTCTGCGGCGGGAGCGGCTTTACCATTCTGCCCGGCCCTGTGTTTGAAAGATTGGGAGCGGATTATGGCATAATCGGCGAGGGCGAGAGGTTTGGCCTCTTGGTTGACACCCTGAGCAAGGGGGGAAACGCGGCGGCAATACCAGGGGTAATTTCAGGAGCAGAAACTGCCAAAAACATGACCCCGCGGCCCTGGGAGGGCGTTATTCAGCGGGATTTCAACAAAAAAAATCCCCACACCGCTTTTTATCGGGACAGAGGCGGGATGTTTAACCTGCAGACCAAACGGGGATGTACCTTTAAGTGTATCTACTGCCCGTATCCCCATATTGAAGGGCATAGACATCGGTTGAGCGCCCCCGCGGCCGTGGCTGAAATGGCAATGTCACTTCAGGAGGCAGGGGCCAAGTATTTATTTATTACTGATTCCGCCTTTAATTCAGATGTTGAACACAGCCTCGCGGTGGCAAAGGCCTTCCGAAAGGCGGGCTTAACAATTCCCTGGGGAGGCTTTTTCGCGCCCATAAAACCACCCGCAAATTATTTTAAGATCATGAAAGATGCCGGTTTAACCCACGTTGAATTCGGGACTGAATCACTTGCTGATTCCATGCTCAAATCGTATCAAAAGCCTTTCAGGAGTGCCGATGTCTTCCTGGCACACCAAGAGGCGGTGGCCGCTGATTTACATGTTGCCCATTACCTTCTGCTGGGCGGCCCGGGAGAATCGAATCAGAGCATTAATAATTGCCTTGATAATGTTGAAAGGCTTGGTAAAACAGTCATCTTTTTCTTTCTCGGCATCAGGGTTTATCCCCACACAAAGTTATACGATATAGCCCTGGCAGAGGGTAAAATTTCCAGCACCATGGACTTGCTGGAGCCGTTTTTTTACGAAGCCGACTCCATTAATAATGCCGAAATCAATAAACTTGTAAAACAAAGGGCTAAGAACCGGACAAACTGGATAATCGGCTCCGGCGACCCTACAACCTTAAGCGTGGTTTCCAGAATGCACGCCAAGGGCTATATTGGGCCTTTGTGGGAGTATTTAATCAGCTAATCATCTAAAACCATAGTTTAGTTGAAAATTTTGTATTTTCCTGGTAAGTTCGGTGCGGCTTCTCAGCACGAATTATTGCCCCTGATTTAACAAATAAGGGTTCTGCGCGTATTAAATCTATGTGGTATAGGCTCGTTCAAATAAGGCAGTCCGGTGCCGAACTAACGGCGCAGGTGAGTACCGACAGCAGTTCTCCATGGTTTGCCGGGCATTTCCCCG
>CAZSOB010000155.1:0-4047 GCA_964608155.1 uncultured Desulfobulbia bacterium | reverse complement strand
AAGCGGCAACCTGGAAGTAGTCTTCCACGTCGATGGTCAGGTAGTTGGCTGGTTTCCGGTTCAATGGTTTGTTGGTTAATTCGTTTGTTGGTTGAAGCCGCTATGCTGAGGCAAAACATCATATGTCAAATTGTATTGTCAGATTAGTACGAATCTGTCTATCACATGGCATTAGCTTTTGCGTTGATTTTGCCAACTCGATCTTTCAAGGCATGCGATTTAAATTGGCTTATTACCATGGTTTTCATAAGAGAACATTCTTTATGAAGACAACGGTAGTTAAATTAAATGGTCAAGTCAACAGTTATTCCCCTGTATTATCAATGTGGTACCGGTGAACTATAGTTAAGTCCAAATTCAACTCTAAAATCTGCTGCTTTAACTTCAGGTGTGATCTTGCCTTTTATTTTACGCAGTCCGATTATACCATATTTCTCTAACGTTTTGAGAGTACGAGATAAATTGGATTTTTTCTTATTAAGCAAGGTCAATACGTAATCGTTTTCCCATAACATGTGATGCTCGTTCCATTGTCTGAAGAGTGATGGATGTATTCGGAGGGTCAAGTAGTCGATCTAAGGCGGAACGACTTGTCTTTATTTGTCTTGCCATTGCAACTTTTGATATTTTCTTTGTTTTCATCAGTTGCAGCCGATTATTCGGCAAATCGTCCCCTTGATTCTTTAACTGCATCAAGAATGTCCTTTGAGGTTGCTTTGGTTTGAATACCTGGAACATCAAATGGTGATTTTTCGCTTTTTCTAAAAATGATTGAGAGGGTTTCAGGGACACCATACTTAATTGTCCATTAGAACACAGCTTCATTCTCCTCCGGGGTATATTCAGGCACCATCTCCAGCAGGATCTTTTTAATCCCCTCTGCATCGTGGTCATGGGCGCGGCCTTTCAGCTTTTCAAGGAGCGGCCGCAGTTCATCCAGTTGGATACCGTTACCGCGCAGCACCATAATCTTCTCATGGCTGGTGGCGACAATCCCCTCGCCTTCGGTAATCAACTCCTCATAGAGCTTTTCTCCGGGCCGCAGACCGGTATATTTAATCTCAATTTCAATATCAGGCTCCTTACCGCACAGCCGGATCAGATCACGGGCCATCTGGGCGATCACAACCGGCGAACCCATCTTGAGGATGAAAATTTCTCCGCCCTCGCCCATGGCCGCGGCCTGGAGAATGAGCTGGGCCGCCTCGTCAATAGACATGAAATAGCGGTTAATTTCCGGATGAGTTACAGTCACCGGGCCACCCATCTCAATCTGGCGTTTAAAGAGGGGGATTACCGAACCGGAAGAGCCCAGGACATTGCCAAAACGCACCGCCATAAAACGGGTTTCACCCTTATCCGCGGATAAGCAATAGGCCTGCATTATCCGTTCACACAAGCGTTTGGTGGCTCCCATTACATTGGTAGGGCGTACCGCCTTGTCGGTAGATACCACAATAAAACGCTCCACCCCGTACCGGCAGGCGGCCCGCATCAGACGGCGGGAGGCAAAGACATTATTAAAAACCCCCTCCCAGGGATTTTTCTCCACCATGGGCACATGTTTGTAGGCCGCGGCATGAATAACGATCTGGGGGTGATAAGCTTTGAATAGAGCGCTAAGCAATTCCCGATCCTGCACCTTACCGAGGATGGTTACGTAATTGGCAAAACCATGCTCATGCAAAAGCTCCATCTCTATCTGGTAGAGGTTCTGCTCCCCGGCATCAAGCAGAATCAAACGGCCGGGGGCAAAACGCAGCAACTGGCGGCAAAGCTCTGAGCCAATGGAACCGCCGGCCCCGGTAACGAGAATACTTTTCCCCTGAAAAGTTTCTTCTATCTGTCTCTGCTCAAGGCGTACCAGGGGACGCCCCAGAAGATCACGATAAGCGACATCCCGAATCCCCCGGATGGATATTTTGTTATTAATAATCTCACCGAGACTGGGCAGGGTCTTATAGGGCACCGAGCCGGTTCGGCAAAGATCCACTATCCTCTGCATCTGCTCACGGCTGGCCGAGGGAATAGCTATTAACACCTCCTGAGTTTTAGTCTTGATAATGGTTTCATGCAGTTCCGAGATGCCCCCCAGCACTGTAATACCGTGAATACGGTTGCCTATTTTTACCGGCATATCATCCAGGAAACCAACAACAAGATAAGGCAGGTGAGGATTATCCCTGATTTCACGCACCATCTTTTCGGCCGCGTCCCCGGCCCCGATAATCAACAGCCGCTTTTTCTGAGACAGACGGGCGGCCCGGTCAAGGGCAAAAAAACTGCCGCCGGAACGTTGATAATAAAGACGGAGAGCGAGACGAAAACCACCGATAAAAAGCAGGGTAAGAATACCATCAAGGATGAAGACTGAGCGGGAAAAGCCCTCTAAGCGGTTAACCATTGCGAGGGCCGCAAGAACGGTAACAGTGGTAATGACTACGGCTTTGATAACCTTTAGCAGATCGTTAATTCCGGTATACCGCCACATACCGCGGTAAAGCCCCAGCATGGAGAAAACGATAATTTTAAAGGGCAGCAGAAAGGGCAGAATAAGGACTATATGGCGCCATTCATATATACTAAGCTGAGCGAAGCGTATCCAATAGGCCAGAATATGGGCACCGGCCAAAAGCAGACAGTCTACGCCAAGAATGAGCCAGAAATTTAATTTTTTAAATTGGTTGTACATCTACTGCCAGCTGCCAATATCAGCATTCTCACCCTCACCGCCGCTGGTGCCGTCGGCACCAAAGGAGGTTATATCAACCTCTCCATGTTCGCCGGGGTTCTGATAACGATAGGCATTGCCCCAGGGATCCTTGGGCAGGCCCTTGGATAGATAGGGGCCATGCCATTTATCATTGCCGGTATTCCGCACCAAGGCCTCCAACCCCTCCTGCGAAGAGGGATAGTGCCCGACATCAAGACGGTATGAATCAAGGGCGGTCATCAACATTTCAATCTGGGTCTGGGCCGTCTTCTGCTTGGCCATGCCCAGCTTACTGAACATCTTGGGGCCGACAAGAGAGGCGAGCAGGCCAAGAATGACCATGACAATCAATAATTCAATTAAGGAAAAACCACCCGAGCGGCCGCTGAACAATTCCTGCAGACCCTGAAGACGGATTCTTGATTTCATACTGCACCTATCAATATTGGGTTTCAATGTAACTATTCAGGTACAAGCGAAAAGCTGCCCTAAACTATGAGTTGTAACTGTTCAGGAAAGCGCAGACTCCGGATTGGGTGCAGCTGAATAGTTACGTTTCAATAAACATTTATAGTAACAGCCATACAGCCATGCCCGATCACTTGGGCACAACAAAACATGAAAGTCATGGCAAGGCCAATACCCTTGGCAGTTGACTTTCATATAAACTTCTCCAGCGGTACGACAAAGATCGTATACGAAAGTGATGATAAATCAGAACTAAGGGAACCGATTTTATTTTCTTTCCAGCTTCCGATTCGGGGACAGAATGATTTTCGCAAACTTTCCGCGAAAAAAATTCAGTCCCCTTGGTGCAGGGGAAAAATTTAATCTGTCTCCCATCATAAAAGCACCAACCGTCTATTTATACCACTAACGATATTAAAATACATTATTTGAGCGCTAAAACAAACCTCTTAAACTACCAGCCTCATCATTTTATCAAAGACCTCTATATTTACGTACCGCCCGATTATGTTCCTTAAGTGTGGTGGAAAAAAAATGCCGGCCGTTGTGACGGGAGACAAAATAATAATAATTACCACTGGCAGGACGCATAACCGCCCGCAGGGCGGCGGAACCGGGATTACAGATGGGGCCCTGGGGCAGGGCGGGCAGGAGATAGGTGTTATAAGGGGTCGAAGTTCTCAGATCAATTTTGGTAAGAGGGGAATGGAATTTTTTTAAGCCGTAGATAACCGTGGGATCAGTCTGGAGACGCATTCCTTTTCGCAGACGATTTAAGAAAACCTCGGCGATTATCGGCCGCTCCTCTGGCGCGGCGGTCTCCTTCTCAACAATAGAGGCCAGGATAAGAGCCTCGCGGGCCTTGA
>CAZSOB010000154.1:0-4051 GCA_964608155.1 uncultured Desulfobulbia bacterium | reverse complement strand
TGTGGGTTGACGGCATGATGAGCCGTAAAAAGCAGACTGTTCCCAATATGCAGAAGGCCTGTGGTTGTTAAGCGTTTAGTTTAAGGCTTTCGTTTAGATTAAAGGCCGCCCCGCTTTCCTTAAATAAGGAGAGCGGGGCGGCCTTTTTTTTTGTGGGTGAGGCGCTGAACAGTTACAATTCTCGCTAAGGTTATCGCCGGGATGTGATATATCGTCTGCCAACATTTTGTAAAATTGATGGCGTCGTAAAAAGTCCGATCTACTGCGTTGTGGTGGTTCGGCAGCCTACGCTTAGCTGACTTAGCCATCGTAAGTGTGTGATGGACTTTTTACGAGTCCATCATAATTGACTAAGGACTATTATTGCTTCCCGGTTTTGAAAAATCATCGTTCCCACCGTGTGTCCGCTTGATGTCTGTTTCATATTTAAAATCTGGATCGTGGGCCTTGGTGTGGCAGCTCAGGCAGGTTTTTTCCCCGGGGCGGTAGATAAGCTTATTTTTTTGAGGATTCGCGGCATGGGCGCGGCCCGGGCCGTGACATGATTCGCAACCTACCTCGCGCAGATCAGCGCTCACGCTCAAAGCTGCTGATTTATGCCGGTGGTCTATGCCGGTAACATGGCAGAACAGGCAGTCAAGATTATACTGTCTGTTCTTTTCAACCAAGGTCTCATAAGCCCTGGCGTGCCTGGTGCGCTTCCAGCTCTTAACCTCGGCCCTGTGGCATTTGCCGCAGCGTTGCCAGCCAATATAATTATTATTTTTTATTACCTTTATTTCTCTGGCCTTTATTCTTCCCAACCGATTGATTTCCTTGTTTAAATTGCGCACAATCAGGCTTATTCCCTGGTCGTCGGGCAGGTCGGTTGTCATGGCGATGAAATGATTTTTGAAGGTGGAGGGCTGATTATTCAGCCGTCCAGCCTTAATGTCGGTTTTTAATCTGTCGATTTCAGCCTGGAGTTTGTTTCTCTGTCCCAGAAGGTGCCGCCATATCTGGAGTTTTGCCGGGAAGTTTTTCAGCTCCTTCTCCGGTTCGTTGTATTTGGAGAGCCGCCAGTTCAAACGATCCAGGGCGTTTAAATCCTGACGGAGGAGACCTGCCTTGTCGACACCCCATTTTTGAGATTTTTGCCAGTTGATGTCCATGATGCCGATGTACTTGCCCTGTTTTGTAGTCTGGCAGATCAGGGTGTTGGCCAGAGGCTGAGGGTAGGTGTTGGTTCCGGTCTGGGCGGCCTGGATAAGAATATTAATATTCTGATAACGGCGGGCGATCTCCTTGTTGGTCGGGGGCGGCAGGCTGGAGAGCAGGATGATAATATCACTCCTGCCCTTTAAATCCTTGATGACCGCGGGCAGGCTGTCCTGCCAGGGCAGAAGCAGGGCCTGGTCTTTTGTGGTGAGCAGTTTATCGGCGGCGGGGCCGGTAAGGGCGGTAACCCCTATCTTTAAGTTTTCTATCGGCAGTAATATTTTACTCTGGAAAATGGGACGGTGATCCTTGCTGTTTACTAAATTGGCGCTCAGCCAGGAAAATTTTGATTTTCTGCTGATCTGCCGCAGGAAGTCAAGTCCGGCTGTAAGGTCGTATTTACTTATACCCACCGCCTGGTAGCCCATGAGATTATATGCTTTGACGATAGCCCTGGCGGTAAGCATCTCGTCCTGCTCCTGGCCCTGAGTCAGGCGCAGATCCTTGAAGAGCAGAGCCCCGCCGTCGAGGATGATATGGGGCAGCTTTGATTCCGCCGCTGTCAGTTCAAACTGTTTCGCCTTTTTGGACAGACCGCCCAATTGACGGCTGTGTCAGCCGCAGGGCTCGGTTTCACCCCGGACATCGCTGGAGTAAAAGAGCTGGAACCTGGCGGCCTGGGAGGCGGCAGGGATAAAAACAGCGCAGAGAGCGAGGGTGATAATGAGCTTTCTTATCATTTTTTAAGTCCTTTTTTACGTTCCTGTTCCAGGAGCCGGCGCCACTTGTCAAGCCTGTCTTTAATAACAGCCTCATGGCCCCGGTTGGTGGGCTGGTAATAACGTCTGCCCTGTAACTGGGCTGGAAGATGATCCTGATCCACCAGGGCGTGGGGTCGGTCATGGGCGTATTGATAGCCCTTGCCATAGCCCAGCTCCTTCATCAATTTGGTGGGGGCGTTACGGATATGCTTGGGTACAGGCAGACTGCCGGTGGCCTTAATCTCGGTTTTCACCGCATTGTAGGCGCTGTATACGGCGTTGCTCTTGGGGGCGGTGGCGAGGTAGATGGTGAGCTGGGCCAGGGCCAGTTCGCCCTCCGGTGAACCCAGAATATGATATGTCTCTCTGGCGTTTATGGCTAGTCCCAGGGCGGCGGGGTCGGCGTTGCCAATATCCTCCGAGGCAAAACGAATGAGACGGCGGGCAACGTAGAGGGGGTCTTCACCCGCCGTAAGCATCCTGACTAACCAGTACAGAGAGCCGTCGGGGTCGGAATCACGCAGACTCTTATGGAGGGCGGAGATGAGGTTGTAATGTTCTTCCCCATTTTTATCATAACGCAGACTACGGCGCTGGCAGGCCTCTTCGGCAATTTCCAGGCTTATGAGGCGGGGCTCACCGTTGTCCGCGGCGCAGAGGGCGGCGGCTACTTCGAGATTGTTCAGGGCGCTTCTGGCATCGCCGTCGGCCATTTTTGTCAGGTGGCTCATGGCCTCGGGGCTGATTCGGAGGTTCTGGCCGCCCAGGCCGTGTTCATCATCGTTTAAGGCTCGGCTGATAATCTGGGCCATTGCCGGCTCGTTCAGGCTCTCAAGAACAAGAACCTGACATCTTGAGAGCAGGGGAGCGATGACATGAAAGGACGGGTTTTCGGTGGTGGCCCCGATGAGGGTAAGGAGGCCGCTTTCCACATGGGGCAGAAAACCGTCCTGCTGGGCCTTGTTGAAGCGGTGGATTTCGTCAACAAAGAGGATGGTACGCCGTTCATTACGTTCCTGACGGCTGCGGCTCTCATCGACAATGAGGCGGACATCCTTAATACCGGAAAGGACGGCGGAGAAAAAGACGAAATGGGCTCCGGTGAGGCGGGCCAGAATCCGGGCCAGGGTGGTTTTGCCGGTGCCGGGCGGCCCCCAGAGGAGCATGGAGGGCAGATACTCCCCCTTAAGCAGCCGCCAAAGTATCTTGTTATGGCCGAGGAGATGCTCCTGACCGCTGAAATCGTCAATATTCGCGGGCCGCATTTTTTCAGCGAGGGGAATTTCTCTGCCTCTGTCGTTCATGACTTCCGGCCCTCGCCGCTGTTGCCCGGTTTGTCTTCCAGGTACTCCAGCAGGCGGTCAGTGAGACGTTCGGCGCTGAAGACCAAGGACTCAATATCAAGAAAGTCAAGGATGTGGTGATCAAAGAGGATTTTGACCCGGGCCGGAAAGTTTTCATCCGCCTCTTCGGCCCAGAAGAGGATATATACCGGTACCATGGGCAGCACCGGTATCCGGGCGCTCAGGTCGGCCCCGTCTGCCGCTGCCATTTTGCCGCCCGTGTTTAGTACCGCCTGCTGGAAATTCTTTACGCCGCCCGCACTTAGACCGCAGGCCAGGGGCTCTTCTCCGTAGGTGTTTAAGGTCTTGACCTTGGATATGGTATTGGGCAGGCTTTCCAGGCCCAGCCATTCATCATCCGGGGCTCTGCCGCCTCCGGAACGGAGATAATTATAGAGCAGTATTTGATCGCGGTGATCATTAGGCGGCTGGCCGTTAATGGTGATTCCATTCTTGCTGATTACGGTGTGCTGCCCCAGATAAGAAAAGGCCAGGGCCGGCGGCGGATTTTGGTAAACCGCTCCCAGAGCCGGGGCCAGGCGGCTGAAATCCACTATCTGGAGCTCGGATTTTAAAAAGGCGATGAACTTAAGATCCTTCTGCTCTGCCTGGAGATTGTCGGCAGACTGCCGCACCTCGCTCATATTTAGTCCCTTCAGATTAATAAAGGGGCAGGCCGTAAGAATTTGGCCGGTTTTAAGTACCGCGGCGGCAAAGGCCAGGCAGGTGGGATGACCACACTTACCGCAA
>CAZSOB010000153.1:0-4070 GCA_964608155.1 uncultured Desulfobulbia bacterium | reverse complement strand
CACGAAAGATACACTGGGTCACCATTGGTTTCCCTTCCTGGAACTTGCAGCAGGCGTTGCCCTCAATTATGATACGGGTTCCGTCCTTGGCCACAAAGCAGGTGTCGATATACTGCACATCTTTAGTGGAGATGACCTGTTGGAATGTGCTCTGACAATGCTCCAGGTAATCAGGGGAGACTAAGTCAAATATATAGAGACCGGCATCGATATCCTCCTGACTGTAGCCAAAGATTTTCATCCAGGCCTGGTTGACGTAAAGCAGGCGGCCGTCCGGTTGAACTGCCTGGATAAGATCAGTGGAATTCTCAAAAAGGGTGCGGTACTTCTCTTCGCTCTCCCGCAGAGCCAACTCCTGTTGTACCCGTTTACTGATATCCCGGAAGATGCCGGTCATAGCCACCGGCTTGTCCTCTGCAAATTTAGTGTGGCAACGTCCTTCCACCACAATTTTCTTGCCATCTTTGGCCACAAAGATAGTCTCGTTTCGGTCAATGGCCTGCCCCTGCATCAGAGAGTTGAAGATGCAGCGGCACCGGCTGCGGCACTCTTCAGCGACAATATCCATGAGCTTGAGCTGAGAGAGATCTTTCGAGCTGTAGCCCAGGGCGTTACGCCATGCCTGGTTGACGTAAAGGAATGAGCCGTCCGGGGTAACACTGTGGATGAGGTCACTGGCATTATCTACCAGGGTGCTGTACATCTCCAAACGGGCATCCATATCCACCATGGCTTCAATGCGCCGTGCGGACTTTTGCTCTAATTGCACATTTTTTTTCAGCAGTTCTTCATAGGTCGGGGCAACATCCATTGGGCCAATCTCCAAAAGTGATTAACATTTGCTGGCGCTTTTACAGGCTGTGTAAAACGGGGTATAGCTGAATAGTTACCTTTTGCCCAGTAATTTTTTAATGGCATGGAGTTCCTGCATTATTTCTTTATTCGCTCTGCTGTTTTTATAGGCCATGATAATTAATTTTACTGAGACGAGGAGTACGCCGGCTTCTAAAAATAAATCATGGGTAAAGCCGCTGCTGAATAAAGCGATAGCAAAAAGGATAAAAGTAACAAAAATAATCAACATGGAGCCAAGATCAAAGTGTTCTATAATCTTTTTCATCTTATCCGCCACTCATCAATAAGTGCAGATGAATGCTGGTTCAAGGCACTGTTAACGTCCTTATCCAGCAATAGCCCACATTTGCCGTTTATCTTCCCGCTATAGAAACCGACGGCGGCAAACCGTCTTTGAACCAGCCTGATTTCACTTGTTTTCAGTCTCATCATAACTCCTCCGGAGTAAAGGCGATTACTTCATCAATACGCTGACTTCCGCACTTAATCATCAACAGACGATCAAGACCCATGGCGATACCGGCAGCGGGCGGCATCTGGTTGATATCCGCTAAAAAAGGTTCAGGCATGGGAGCAGGCTCACGGCCCTGAGCGCGAATGAGCTCCTGTTCCCGTGCGAATCTCAGTCGCTGCTCCCCGGCATCGTTTAACTCCGTAAAACCGTTGGCCAGCTCCATACCGGATATATACAGCTCAAAACGCTGGGCCAGAGCGAGGTTATGGGGATGAAGAGCGGCCAAGGAGGCCAGGGAGGCCGGGTAATCAATAATGAACACGGGCTGCTGAAGCCCCAGGCGCGGCTCCACCTCACGGCTCAGTACTTCATCAAAACTGTCCGCCCTGAGGGCTGTACACAGAGATATGGAGGCATAGCGCTTAAAGGCCTCAGTTAGAGAAAGACGGGGCCAGGGTGGAGTAAGGTCAATCATACTGCCGTCAAACCCCGGCAGGTGAAGGGGCAGAACGGCATTTAACAATTCCTCACAGTCACGCATCAGATCATGATAATCGGCACGCGCCGTGTACCACTCCAGCATAGTCATCTCCGGCAGATGGCGGCTGCCCCGCTCATGACGGCGGAAGCATTTACATATCTGGAATATACGGGGTAAGCCGGCTGAGAGAAGACGTTTCATGCAAATCTCGGGCGAGGTCTGCAAAAACCAGTCGCCAGCCGGCTCCGCCTCAATCCAGGCCTCGGGGATGGGGGCTGGAATGCGGATGGGGGTTTCCACCTCAAGGTATTCACGGCCAATAAAAAAAGAGCGTACTGCCCGCAGCACACGAGCCCGCTCCCACAAAGAGGCAGTATTAAGCCGCATGATGTTTCCCCGGTAACAGTAGAGTTAGATGCCGCTGAACGACCAAGCTTGTCGGCGGCAATGGAGCGCATCGGAGTTGCCGCCCGAGTTCCGGGTAGAAGCACCGGTTACCCGGCGGCTCCCCCAAGACCAGTACGTGAAGATTTCCCTTATACGGTTCCTCGGTCACCAGGCTATGCCCTCTTTGCTTTTCACTCAACTCGTAGCTCAAAAAGGCCCCCGTCAAGCGGTTTTGTATATGGGGGATACCCGGGTTATGACCAAACTCAAACATTAAGTCTGTCAATCTCAAATATCTGGCCAGTAACCCGTCGGGAAGGCTCAGAATCTCTTATTCAAGTTTGATGGCGTCGTAAAAAGTTCGATCTCGTTGTGGCGTTTCGGCAGGGCTTCGGCCATACATGTGGTATGCCGAAGGTCTGCCGAACCACCACGCCTCGCAGTCTTCGCTTAGCTGACTTAGCCATCGTAAGTGTGTGATGGACTTTTTACGAGTCCATCAAGTTTGGGACTATAATATTTTATTTGCCATTTGTAACTGTTTAGCTGCACCCAATCCGGAGTCTCGCAAGCTCGCTTACCTGCGACCGATAATTGCCCTCCAGCATACCGATGTCTCGAAGTCTCACTTCGTTCGCTATCGGAAGTCTCACTTCGTTCGCTATCGGTCAAGAATAGCATCAGCCATGGTGGGAAATAGAGAGCTATAAGCCTCATGCCCATTCAAATTTTCTTCTCAGATCATGAAAGAAATCCGACATTCATTTTGGGCTAAGGCTTATTATGAGCAACAAAAGGCAAAAGGTAGTTCCCACCAGGTGGCGGTACGCTCTTTGGCTTTTAAGTGGATTCGAATAGTATTCCGTTGTTGGAAAGATCGTAAAAAGTATGATGAAGCAAAATATTTGATGGCCCTACAAAACCGTGGTTCCTCGTTGTTGAAAAACTTAAATTTGGCCAGTTAGATATTGGTTGTTTATAAGATGTTTTTGTCAAAAATCATTTGACAGACCCCCTCAGGGAGTATTGTTGGGTCATTTTCTCATTATTACAGATAGTTAAAGAACTACATTCAAACCTCTTTACCAAAAGTTTACGCTATTCTTCTATGGGGAAAGTTTTATGCTCTCAGCATGATTTTCAATCCTTGAAATTGCCGGTTGTGTTGTTTTGCTTTTGTTGACCAATTGTTCTTGTGCTAATCCCATTTCTTCTCGGTTCATTTTCACCATGACCCCAATTTTGAAGTCCTGATACCCTGATTCGTAATTATCTGCAAATTCAGAGTCTTTGACTTGCCTCTCTGAGATGTATTTTTGAAGATTACTCATTTCTCTCTGGTAAATTGAGATAAACTATCCATTTGCATGCAAAAGTTGTGGTGAAAATGGTTTGATTAATTTCCACTCTTTGGAAACATGCTCAGCTTGCCATAGTTCATAATTTTTTTGGAGATTCAACCAAAATATAGGAGTTGTATCAAAAGCTCGCGATAACCTCAAAGCCATGTCGGGAGTTACAGAACCTCTTTCGTTGATAATTTTAGATAATGTTTTCCTTGAAACACCAATGGTTGCAGATAACTCTGTAATTGTTAGAGATAAGGGTTTCAAATAATCTTCTTTTATAATTATTCCAGGGTGAGTTGGCTTTCTATTCATTTTCTTCATAATATCACCTCATCAATGATAATCGTCATAGTCAACAATGTACGCATCTCCGTCAACAAATTCGAAGAATATCCGCCAATTGCCAGAAACGTTAACAGCGTATTACCAGCAATTCCCGGCCAAGAGCTAACCTGTTGATTTAACTACAAAAGAGAAAATGCTCTTTCATAAACTTGTAACGACTTTCTGCCAATGAATCACCAACAGGACAAAATATGGGATA
>CAZSOB010000152.1:0-4071 GCA_964608155.1 uncultured Desulfobulbia bacterium | reverse complement strand
CCCCACCCGGGCGGCATGGCGGTCGCCACGCATGGTAATAACCGGAACCCCCATCCACAGGGCCTCAAAAGTTGTGGTTGTCCCGTTGTACGGGATGGTATCCAAAGCGATATCTACCTGATTATATATAAGAAGATGCTCGGATCGGCTCGGAGTATAGCCCTGGAACAGAAGACGGTCTTTTGGGATATCGTGAACGGCAAAGAGCCGCCGCATACGCTCCTTAGCCTCTTGATGGTCAAAGCTTACCCCTTTAAGTAACAATCGGGAGTCCGGACTTTTTTTCAGGACGGCGGCCCAAAGCTCCACCAGCGGCGGGGAGATCTTGGCCGGATTGTTTAAGGAACCGAAGGTTATATATTTATGCCGCAGGCAGGGCGGCTCAGCCGGGTATATGTCTAAAGCCGGCGGTTCATAGCAGAGAAAGACGGGCAGGCGAAGCAGGATCTCGCTGTAAAAGGGCTCACTGTCGACGGGCGGGTCTGTCTCATAATCGGTAAGACGATAGTGGATGGTGGGCAGACCGGTGGTGTTGGGATAGCCCAGCCAGCTCATCTGCAGCGGCGCAGCCTGGCAGGCAAATATATCTAAACGGCCGCCCGTCATATGGCCGGTTAAATCAACGAGAATATCTATGCGGTCATTCATTATGGCCCGAACAGCCTGGCCGGTGTCAAAGGCGCTTATATCACGCCAATAAGGGCTTAATGACTTGAGCTCGGCAGTAACAGAATCAGGGTGACTGACATTAGCGTAACAAAAAATGGTTATCTGTTGTGGGTCATAATTACGGAGCAGGGGGCGTAGAAAAGAGCTTACCGAATGATCCCGAAGATCAGAAGACACTATTCCCACCCGCAGAATACGTTCCGGAGCGGGCGAGTTAGTGAAGATATACCGGCGGTGCTGCCCCTTGCCATGTATCAGCCACCATTCTTTTGCCGCCTGGGCTTCCTCGGCCTGGTCTATACCCGGCATATAGTTAAGGGCCGCGAGACAGGCGCTGTGCAGACCTGGATTATCCGGGAACACCTCCATGGCCTCCTTGAAGCAAATCAGCGTCTCGGTCATACGTCCCTGATCGTAAAGAATGGCAGCCATATTGTTCCAGGCCGCCAGATTATGCTTATCTATGGCCAGCGTCTGCTGGTAGGCCTTTATGGCCTCGTTGTCTTTTCCCTGTTGATGCAGAACATTGGCCAGATTATAATGGGCCGCAGCCATTCCCGGCTGTTGCTCAACGGCTTTTTGATACCACAGAACCGCCTGCTCCCATTCACGCAGTCCGTCGTAAATAATCCCCAGTTGATTATAGAGCGTCAAGTCGTTGGGGGTTTTATGTAATAATTTTTCATAGCACAGGGCAGCCTGCTTTAGACGTCCAGCCTTGAGATGCCCTGCCGCCCGGGCAGTCAACACCTGCGGTGAGGTCATGGAGGCAGATTTTCTTCTTTTTTTCATCTTTTTAAGGCTTAAAATACGGTAACTATTCAGCGTAATGTCTAAAAGTAACAATAGCCACCGGGGTGCTGCTGAATAGTTACAAAATACAACTCAACAACTTTTAATAAAGCCTGATCCCCATTGACAAAACGGCTTTGCAAATAACCGGGATTACGTTATACTTATTAAATTTGTGATATTAGGCGGTTATTGGTACGTGCAGCATGCCCCTGTTTTTAATCCATTTAACTCATAGTTAAGGAGTTTAACCGATGCTTAGAAAGGATGCCCGTAATATGTTATTGGCCTGGCTTCTTCTCAGTTTTTTTGCCCTGTCCGGCTGCATGCCCTCAGCCGTACCTCAGAAGAAACAGCCCCCTACCTTTTTCCCGCCAGCCCCGTCTCTGCCGCGTTATCAATTCCTGCGTTCCTTTAACGGCTCCGCTGATTTTGCCAAAAAAGCCACCGGCCTGGCCGCCTTTATCGGGGTACGGGGCCGTAAGGGTTTTGTCTTCAAAAAGCCTTACGGGGTAGCAATGCGGAACGGCATCCTCTATGTCTGTGACTCCATGAACACCGTCTTCACCTTTAATTTTGCCAAGCAGAAATTTGCCCCCCTCGCCGGAGCGCAGGGGATGGGGAAACTGGTGGAGCCCCTGAATATAGCCCTTGATAAAGAGGGGAATAAATACGTTGCCGATCCCGTTCGTTCCCAAGTCCTTAAATATGACAAGCACGACTTTTTTGTCAAGAGCTATTCCAATCCCGATGAATGGAAGCCGGTGGCCGTCGCGGTATATGGCAGTAATCTCTTTGTGGTTGACGGCACTCACAACAAGGGCCGGGTGCAGGTTTTTGACATAAAAAGCGGCAGCGTGATTGACAGCATTGGCAATTCAGGAGAAGAAAACACCAAGTTACGTATCCCGGTGGATATCGCCTTTGACCAGGAGGGCTATATGTATGTCGTGGATATGGGGCGTTTCCAGGTTGTTAAGTATGACCGTGACGGTCATTACCGGGGTTATCTCGGGAGCGCGGGCAGCAGCTTTGGCCACTTCGGCCGCCCCAAGGGTATCGCCATTGATCATGACGGGCGGATATATGTGGCCGATGCCGCCTTTAATAACGTCCAGGTCTTTGCCGCCAACGGCCAGGTGCTGACCGCCTTCGGCAGTCTGCCGCTGGACAAACCCGGCTCCATGAATCTGCCGGCCGGGGTGGCAATCAACTATGACAGTGTTGATTATTTCAAGCAATATGCCGCTCCCGGCTTCAAAATTCAATACCTGATTATCGTTGCCAACCAATTCCATCCCTATAGCGCCATCAATGTCTATGCTTTTGGCAGAATGACGGGCAAAGCATATCCCTCTGATCAGGAATTATTGGATAAATATATGAGAGAACTGAGGCGTAAAGGCAAGGCGGCTGAATAATTTTTTTAGTAAACCAGTGACTCCCTTATGGCTCAGATACCTGGCTCTGGCATTACTGCTGCCCACGGCCGCAGCTCGTGCCGGCTGGCGGCAATTTGTGCCCACCCTCTGGTATTCCACCGGCGGCTTGAGCTATGATTACCGTTTTATCTCCCATGCCTCAAAAGATAAGACCCAGAATAAAGAAACCCTGAGCCGCAATAAGGAGATCAGGGCTACCCTTGATTTTTCCAGCCTGGGCTATATCTATAACCCTAATCTGCTGATTTTCACCTTAACCTTTGCCAGTGAGACGGATCGAAACACCTATAAAAATGAACAGGAGGAGCGTTGGCAGGTAAATAAAGGCGATGGGCTTAATTTCGATCTGGCGGGCCAGGTCTTGAGGAAAAAACATCTCAACCTGGATTTCCATCTTTCCGAGAGCCGCCCGTTTATTAACTCTGGTTATGGCGACAGTAATTCCCGCGAAACTATTTTCCGGGGAGGCAGCTCCCTTAATTACCGTCTGACCCCTCTATCCGCCCGTCTGGACTATAGCCATTACAAGTCTACCTCAGAGGATGACAGCGGTATTGGCGACACAGTCAAGCGCTGGGCGACGAATGACACCTTAAACATAAGCTCTTCCTACAAGGGTAACGATTATTCGGTGAATGGCGCCGCCTCCCATCGGATCCAAAAAAACAAAACCGATCAGAATCCGGTATCTTCACTCACAGGAGACAGCTCCAGCGTGGATGATTTTTTACGGCTCTCCGGCACCTTGACCTACAAGAATTTTGATTTTTTAAGCTCCGGTAATTACACGATCTCTCATACCGATAATGATCTAACCAGCGGTGAGACACTGCCCGGCAATATTTCCGCCCATAAATCATTCATCCAGGACATAAAGATTCATCTCCCCTGGAATATGAGTTCAAAAATAGAAATGAGCGTTGACCGCCAGGATGACTCTACCCGGGATTTGGATCAAACCCGAGACTGGCTGTCCACTTATAGTGAGGATGAGTACCTCAAAGCCAAGCTTAATCACCGTCTGTATGAAAGCCTGTTTACCCAGCTGAAGATAGGCTGGAGAAATAAGAATTCAGAAAGTGATAGAACAAAAACACAAAATTATGACTTGTCCATTGACTATCGCAAACGACTCTTCGGCGGTTATCTGACGGCCAGCACCTCCAAC
>CAZSOB010000151.1:0-4079 GCA_964608155.1 uncultured Desulfobulbia bacterium | reverse complement strand
AACAAATACGCCTTTGCAATTAGCATAGTATATGGGCAAAGTCAATGGCTTTTTCACTATGTGGTCATCTTTCTGAATGACAATTCAGTTTTTTCCAGGCTCAAGGCAATATCGGCCTCACTGTGGGCCGCGGAGATAAAAGAGGCTTCAAACTGGGAGGGAGCCAGGTATATCCCTTCGCTCAACATATTTCGATAGAAAATGCCGAATTTTTCGGTATCGGAGGTCATGGCGCTGGTGAAGTCGGTCACCGGTTGGGCGGTGAAGAAGGTGGTCATCACTGAGCCCTCACGATTCAAGGTGGTCTCAAGAGAGTATTTAGCCGCGAGACGCTCCAGCTCAGCGGCATAGGCGGCGGCCTTGGCATCTAATTTGTCGTAGAAGCCCGGCTGGGCCAGAGCCTTGAGGGTGGCGATACCGGCTGCCATGGCCAGAGGATTGCCGGATAGGGTGCCGGCCTGATATACCGGCCCCTCCGGGGCCACCATATCCATTATTTCCCCTCTGCCGCCGTAGGCCCCCACCGGCAGACCGCCACCGATGATTTTACCCATGCAGGTCAGATCAGGCATTACGTTGAATTTGGCCTGCGCTCCGCCAAGGCTGAGGCGGAAGCCGGTAATTACCTCATCAAAGATGAGAACAATGCCTTGGGCGGCCGTGATTTCCCGCAGTTTTTCCAGGAATCCGGGAGCCGGCTGAATAACCCCCATATTGGCGGCCACCGGTTCAATAATGACGCAGGCAATATTGAGTGCGGTATCTGTCAGGGTTTTTTCCAGAGTCTCGAAATCGTTATAGGGGATGGATATGGTATTCTTGACCACATCATCGGGCACCCCGGGGCTGCCTGGGATACCGAGAGTTACTACCCCGCTGCCGGCCTTGACGAGGAAGGCATCGGCATGGCCGTGATAGCAGCCATCAAATTTGACAACCACATTACGGCCGGTATAGCCCCGGGCCAGGCGGATGGCACTCATGGTCGCCTCGGTGCCGGAGTTGACAAAACGTACCTTGTCCACCGAGGGCATGGCGGCGCAGACCAGTTCAGCCAACTCCACCTCAAGAGGCGTGGGGGCGCCGAAACTGGTGCCGTTGGCCAGGGCGTTGCTGACGGCCTCCTGGACGGCCGGGGGATTATGTCCTAAGATCATGGGGCCCCAGGAGCAGACGAAATCGACATACTCGTTTTTATCGACGTCATAGACCTTGGAGCCGCTGGCCCGTTCAATAAATACCGGATCGCAGCCCACGGATTTGCAGGCTCGAACCGGACTGCTCACTCCGCCGGGAATGAATCTTTGCGCCTGCTGAAAAAATTTATGAGAGATATCTGTTTTCATCTTAGAAACTCCATGTTTATTTTGGTTAAATCATTCGCTGTACGTGATGGTTCAGGGGCATGATACCGCCTTACTGCTGTTTCTGTATATCATGGACATTAATATTCGTCAAAGGAGTATTGCCTGGGGACGGTGCTTTTCGTCCCGATTTGGCGGACTGACAGTCTAATCGCCTTAATTCACTTGACATTCCTTGTTCAGCCATTGTATTTAAGATAGTTAGGTTGTTTTATTGATAATTTTGCTTGGGGATGAACAATGTCAGACGACCAGGAGACAACACAATTATTGTTGGGTATTGATTTTGGTACCTCCAGAACGGCGGTAATGTCTAATCGGGGCTATAAAAAGATTACCCGTTCCATTGTCGGGTATCCCAAGGATATTATCGGTATAAAATTTTTGGGCAAGTCCCAGGTCTTTGGTGATGAGGCCTTGAAAAACCGCTCGGCCCTGACCCTCTATCACCCTCTGGAAGACGGGGTGGTGCGGGAGGCCAGCGAGAAGGACTATAACGCCGCCCTGGAGCTTTTAAAGCACGTTATTAACGAGGCCCGTCAGGGTGAGGAGGTGGAGGTGGCCGGGATTATCGGGGTACCATCCAGGGCCTCGATAATGAACAAGGAACTGCTCTTGAAGATTGCCCGTGAGGTCATGCCGGTGGCCATGGTGGTCTCGGAGCCCTTTATGGTGGCCTATCACCTCAACAAATTGAACAACTGTATTATTGTTGATATTGGAGCTGGTACGGTGGATATCTGCGGCGTTAAGGGCTCTATTCCCGGCAGTAAGGATCAGATCACCATTATCAAGGGCGGTGATTATATTGATGAACGTCTTGAATCCACTATTCAACAGAAATATTATGATGTTCAGATTACCCGCAATCTGGTGCGCACCATTAAGGAGCAGCACGCCTTTGTCGGGACGCCTGAACAACCCTTGAACGTCACTCTGCGTAGTGACGGCCGTCCGGGAGAATACGATATAACTATGGAGATGCGGGCCGTATGCGAGAGCATTGTGCCGGATATAGTCGAAAATATTCTCACCATTATGAAGGGCTATGATCCTGAAGATCAACCCGAGGTCTTGCAGAATATAATTCTGGCTGGCGGCGGTTCCAATATAAAGGGGCTTGATAAGATGGTGGCTGACCGCCTATCTGAATATGGCGAGATCGGGGTCATCTGTGTCTCTGACCCGGATTATTCCGGCTGTGCCGGAGCCTTGAGACTGGCCCAGGACCTGCCGCCGCAGCATTGGGATAAAATCGGCTTTGCTGGCTGAGCCGCGGCAATCAACCTCATGAGCGCTATCTTATATATAATAATGGGCCTTTCCCTCGGCGTTGGTCTGACCCTGATTTATCTCCAGGAACGATTTATCCGCGAACGGCGGCTGCTGGTAGCCATGGGTGAATCGGAACGGGCCAAGTCTGCCAAGATGCTCAAAGATCTTGACGCCCAATGGGAGGGGACTTGTGCGCAGTACAAAGAGGAGATTGAGAAGTATAAGGCGCGGTTGGCCGAGGTTCAGTTAGCGCTGGAATCCCGGGAACCTGATAGTAACGATGACAGTGATGATGAAACTGCCGCGGCCCTGGCTGAGGCCGGGGAACGGATCAATGTCCTGGCAGAGGAGTTAGAGCTGGTCAAATCGCAAAAGGCCGGCATCAGCGCCGAAGAACGCCGGAGATTTCAACATGATATCAGTGCTTACCAGCAGGAAACAAAAGATCTGCAAGCCGAGATAACCTTTTTAAAGGGCGAGGTTAAACGCCTGCACGAGCCTGATAATAATCAACTCCCCGATGATTATATAGTCCTGAGTGACAGCGGCCACCTGTTACCAGGTTCCGTGGCCCGGGCCTTTATGAAGTCTGGTAAAGAGAATTAATGCCTGCCTTTAGCCTTTAACTCACTTACAGCTGTTCAGCCAACCGGGGGGCGACCCGGCCTCTATTTTAAAAGTAACAATAACCACCAGGCTGTAACTGTTCAGCAGTACCTCAGCTCGGAGTCTATGCTTACCTCGTTCATTCGGGACTTCGAAACATACACACTCACTTTTCTAACTGCTGGCGCAGGCCGGTGAGCTTTTCTTTAAAATTCTTAATATACTCATCCAGCACATCCTCTGAAGAGATCACGTAGGGCGTTACCATTACCATCAGCTCGGTTTTGCTGCTTTTAATGGATTGGCTCTTGAACAGCCAGCCGATACCGGGGATGTCCTTCAAAAGGGGAACCCCGTTGACGTTTTTGGTCTCATTGTGGGCAATGAGACCGCCCATGAGGATTGACTGGCCGTTTTTAACCGCCAGTTTGGTTTTAATCTCCTTGGTGGATATGGTGGGTGAATCAATTCCGCCGGTGGTCTGATCCTTGACGGAACTGACTTGCTGGTCGATATCCAGGAGTATAATCCCGTCATTATTTATGCGGGGTGTAACCTTCAAAATAACGCCGGTATCCTTATATTGTACGGTACGGTTGGAAGTGGTGCCGCTACTGGTATCGCTGGTCTCGCTGGTTATAATGGGTACCTGCTCACCAACATTTACCGTGGCTGTTTCATTATTTAAGACCAGCACCTGGGGCGAGGAGAGGACGGTAAAATTATTGTTGGTGGCCAGAAAATTAAATAATTTAAAGATATCGGTCTGATCGTCAAAAGCCAGATTGAATTTCAGGCCATCGGTTTCATTAAAACTTATCCCGGTACCGTGAA
>CAZSOB010000150.1:0-4080 GCA_964608155.1 uncultured Desulfobulbia bacterium | reverse complement strand
CGGGCCGATGTCAGGCCCAAAAACATTAAAAATCAGATATGTTATCCCTGTCACAAACACGAGTTTGACGGCCTGAAATACCTCCACAAACCGGCGGTTCAGGAATGGCGATGCCTTATCTGCCACCAATACCAGTTTGTGGAGACCGATGCCTCACCCGATAAACCAATAAAATTTACGGTCAACCAGGAAAATGGCGTAGCCTATCTTTGCTTCCGCTGCCACCGCCACCAGCAACAACAAATCAAGAGCTACAGCTATGTCCACGGCCCCATCGGCATGGGAAGCTGTAACCTCTGCCATAACCCGCATGGCTCAAATTTCAAATATTTTCTCCAGAATAAAATCACCATCCTCTGTGTCAACTGCCATGAGATGCAGGATACCCTGACAGCTCCGGTGGTGCATCAGGTAATCAAAACTAAGGGCTGCACCGCCTGCCATGATCCGCACGGCAGCATGCACCAATATCAGCTCATCAGCGGACTCGACGCATTATGTTATAAATGTCACCCTGCCATCTACCGGCTGCGCCACAATCACCCCTTGCAGGGCCACCCGGTGGCCGGGCCCAGCAACCCGGCCGCCAAGGATGAAAAGTTTACCTGTGTAAGCTGCCACTCACCGCATTCCTCTGATTATGCTAAATTACTGCCGGTGGCCGATGCCATGGAACTCTGCGGCAACTGTCATCACAACAAATAGAATTATTCTCAACTTTCAATGAATAGTCATAAGCGAATACGCTTCATCAACCTGTTAGTTTCCCTCACTATATGGATAATCCTGATCATGGCCGGCCCTCTCCGGGCTCAGGCGGATCAGTCAAGCCTCCTGCATTATAAATTAAACGCCCGTCTGCCCCTCTTTCAACTCAACAAGATAGATGGTACAGGGCAGGCTGGCTTATCCGCCGCTGGCAGGCCCTCGGTGATGATGTTCTTCTCAATAAAGCCGTCCTTCAGGGCCAAACGGGCCATTAAACTGGCCGAGGTTCTGACTCGTCTAAGCAAGAATTTCCAGCGGCGCGTTAATTTTCTTGCCGTCTATTCCGGAACGGGGGGCATCAAAAAGCTCAAGAGCTATATAGCAAACGGCTCAATTGCCATTCCGATTCTTGACGACCAGGATAAGGAGATTTACCGGCGCTATGGCGTGTTCATGCTGCCCATTGCCCTCATAACCGACCAGCATAACCGCCTGCAGGCCATTGTGCCCTATACCGTCAATATAGAGAGGATTATCGGCAATAACCTCAAATTTATTTTGGGCGACTGGGATCTCAAGCGCTTCAAAAAATCACTTAAGACCCATGCCAATCACGAAAAAAGCAAGGAAGAGAAGGCCTATATCAGAAGGGTAAATTATGGCCGGGTGATGCTGGCCCGCGGTATTTACTCGGCAGCCCTGCGTGAATTCAATACCGCTGCCCAAATTATACCTCATTCGTTAGAGGCCATTATTGGTCAAGGCCAGGTGCTGGTCAAGATGAAAAAATGGCAGCAGGCGGTCACAGTCTTCAGGAAGGCCCTAAAATTTAACAAAGATACCGATAAAGCCTTGTCTGGCCTTGGTTTCAGCCTCTACAAGCTTGGCGATACGGAACAAGCACTCCCCATCCTGGAAAGTGCCTTCATCTGCCCAAAACCCAGTATCGAGGTAATTCTGGCCTTGGCGGATATCTATGAGAAAGAGGGCGATTTTACCAAAGCGCTGCGCCTGAATAAGCTGGCTATAAGTATATTGTGGGGGAAACTTGAGCAGGGCGTATTGCAATACGCCCCTACGCCTGGGCATTAACTCAACGGGTTGATGTGTTCTGTGGGACGGGTGTATTTAATATGTCCCTGCATATGGTATTTGTTGTTTTTTATCTTCTGTCTTCTGTCCTCTGAATTCTGAATCAGGCCTTTGCCACCTGGTTGCGGCCATTCTCCTTGGCCTTATAAAGGGCATTGTCGGCGGCCTTTAAGACCTTATCCGGTTGTTCACCATGATCAGGGAAACAGGCGGCACCCATGGATATGGTGACATGGAATTTATGCTCATTATATTCCAGCCTTAGTTCCTCATCGACCATCTTTCTGATTAATTCAGCGCGCTGTACTACTAACTCCAGGGGGGCGCTGGGCATAATAATGACAAACTCCTCGCCGCCGTAACGGCAGACAATATCCTCTTTTCTGACATTATCACGCATGAGGCGGGACAATTCCACCAGTACCAGATCACCGGCCTCATGGCCGTAGGTATCATTAAATTTCTTAAAGAAGTCCACATCTAACATAATGGTTCCCACCTTGGCTTCATGGCGTTTAGCCAGCTGGAATTCCCGGTTCATGGTCTCCTCCATATAACGCCGGTTAAAGAGACCCGTCAGACCGTCACGCACCGACAGATTCTGGAGCCGGGCCATGAGCCGTAAATTGGCCATGGCCATGGCCAATTGATCAGTCACGGTGAGCGCCAGACGATGAAGATGATTCAGATGACGACTCTTCTCATCAACACTTAGATGATTGAATGCCCCGGCACATTGCAGATAGATCATGCCAAGCACCTGATTTTGGCTGTAGAGAGGCAGACAAATGGATAAATGTTCCCCGGCCGGCCGAATATGCTCACAGAGCGGCTGTATGCCGGGACGCTCGGATAAATGTATTTTATTATCCTTAAAAGCCAGACATTGGGAGATGGCAAAATCGTCGCTTGCCTCCTCGTAACCGCCCCAGGCGGTCACCGGGCTCAAATTTTCCCCCTTGCTGTCGGCTATGGCCAACATCCCCCCGCATTGTGGAAAGAGTCTGAGCATGGCATCAGCCACCACCGGCGAGGTATCGGCCAATTCATTACAGGCCTGGAGCTGTTCGGCCAAGATATTGAGATAGGTAATCTCTTCGTTATGACGTTCCAGTCGAACCACCATGGAAGTCAGGTTGTCATTGGCCAGATTTAACTTCCTGGTGCGCTCCATAACCTTATGATCCAACTCCTCAATATTCTCCCGCAGCCTCTCTACCATGCGGTTAAAGGCCCGCCCCAGAATGCCTATTTCGTCATTGCCGCTTTCATCACAACGGGCCAGAAGATCGCCATCCTCAACCCGGCCGGCAGTTATGGATAAACTGCGAATAGGCATCAAAAGCCGCCCCATGAGGAGGGCGACAATGAAAATCGACATCAAAACCACCACGGCGCCCATAATCAGAATCTTGTTCCGCAGCATATATGAGCTGGCATTCAACTCATCAGTATAGACCGAGGCGACAATATACCAGTCAAAGCCCTTGACATGCTGTATCCAATCAATTTTATTGTATATATAATGTGTAGGGTCGGAAGGTTTATTCCATTTATAGGCCAGCTTCTGACTCTTGGTGCGGGAGGCGGCGATGAGATCATCCACCAGTTTATGTTTAGTCAGGGGATTAATCAGATTAGAGATATCGGTATTCTCCAGCTTCTGGTCAGGATGAATGATAACGTTATTCCAGGCATCAAATATATAGATATAACCGGTTTTACCCACCACAATGGGTTTTAAAATACGCCTTAATTCCCCGATCATCTTTTCCTTACGCACCAGAATCTCGGCCTGCAGGTCATCAATAAATACCCCGGTGCCAATAATCCACTCCCATTGTGGGAAGACCCTGGCGTAGGATAATTTTTCAGCCGGCAAATCAGAACCGGGGCGCTGCCACCAATAGGAGTGATAGCCCTCACCCTTATCCAGAGCCTTTTGAATCAGGGGAGTAAGAATGTAATTACCAAAGACATCCCTGACCTCAGAGAAATCGGTCTTATTCATCTTGGGGTCGGGATGGGACAGAAAATAGCCGTTATAATCCGCCACCCAGACAAAATTTTCCTTCTTGGCGCCATATTTAAACTGCCGCAACTCGGCAAGGGCGGAGGCCTGGGCGTCTTTTTTGCTGATCAGCCCCTTATCGACCTGCGCCACCTTATTTTTCAGATAGGTCTCGGCGAAGAGGGTAATATTCTTCATCTCCCGGCGATGGGCAGACATGACCGATTTTTTATAGGCCTCGGTGGCATAATAATTGGCCTCAATAAGGC
>CAZSOB010000149.1:0-4093 GCA_964608155.1 uncultured Desulfobulbia bacterium | reverse complement strand
TAGATTTTGGCCTTTTTCTCCTTGATACAGATGATGGAGAAGGTGTCTTCGGGGGTGGAGCATATCTTATTGGCTGTGGCGCAATGTTGAAGAGCCTGCTCAAATTCCTCTCTGTCGAGACAGATATCGGCCAGCTGCATGGAGGCGTTGGCCACTCCCTTCTCGTCATTATCCTGTTCAAAACCCAGCAGGGCATTATGAAAAGCCGCTGCGGCCTGGGCTGATTCCTTGTCATTTAAAAATGCCATTCCCCGCTCATAATCTTGCTGCGCCGGGCTTTTGTTCTCCTCTTTTTCTACCTCTGGAAAGCTGCTGAGGGTAGTTGTATTACTCTGACTCATTGTTTTCTCCTTTGTAACTATTCTGCGAAATGTCTGAAATTAGCAATAACCACTTAATGTAACTGTTCAGCAGTGCTCCAGCTCGGAGTCTACGCTTACCTCGTTCATTTAGGGCTTTGAAGCATGGTCGTATTCGAGAAGGCCGAGGTAAGCGAATACTCCGAATGGGCGAAGATGGGGTGCTGCTGAATAGTTACTCTCCTTTTTGATCAATTCTTTGCAGGGCCTCTTGGGCTATTTGTTTAACACTTATGGTCTGGGGCCTGCCTTGATGATAAACGATTATAAGGGCGTTGTCATCAAGCAGGTCTTTAATCTGGCTCTTAACCTCATCTGCCTGGATCAAGCCAAATAACAGCGCGGCGTGACCTCTGGTAGCCGGGTCTGGATGCTTTAGCATATTAAACAGACAGTAAAAGGGCGCATCGCGGATTATAGCCGGCTGGCGGCGGGCAATTTCCGACAAAGACCACAGAACGGAGACCCTGGTGGCCGGGACATCTCGAAACATAAGCAGATGGCGGGTAAAGGCCCCGAATATATCGGGACGTTCGGCAATAATAGCTCCAATGGCCTCCACTAATCCCCAATGACTGGCCGCTGAATCGGAACAGGCCTCATAAAGACGGTGGAGGAGATCACTGATTGTTCCTGGATTTCGGGTCGAATAGCGTCCGAGAACCTGGGCGATGACGTTGATATAACGCATGCGCTGGTCGTAATCCGCCTCATAAAGGAGGCGCTGCAGGAAACGGATAGTGCGCTTGTCGTCAAAACATAGATCCACCAAGGCTGAAATATCTTCTTTATCAGCTAACTCCTTGACCATGAGCTTAGTGGCTCGCTGCTTTTTACGGGCCGGATCTCGTAAAGGCTCCATGGCTGGAATGCTGACGGCCGGCAGGGCTGCTGCCTTATCCCCTTTTTTATTGATCTTGGCGGTTAGTTCATTAATGTCGCTGTTCACCCGCACGAAATATAAAACACCTCTCACCGCCCGGCCGTCAAGATTTCTGGTCTCGATAATTTGATGGGTCAGCTCATCGTAATTATCCAGGCGGTTGGTGAGGTAATCCTCATCGGCATCGAGATCCCAGGCCAGATCCCAGTTGTCATCGCAGGCCCGAACCAGGCATTCAACCATGGCGGCTCCGACGTTGTGACCGGTGGGGTCGCTGACATATAAGGCCCCGCATTGGCAGCGTCCGAGTTTGAACTCATCCATCTTGCGCTGCCGCGGCTCAACCGGCGGTGGAATATTGGCGCCGCAAAACGGACACCAGGGCTTTATCGGCAGGCTGTTACTCTTGCTCATTGTAATTTTTGCTCTAAGGCTTCAACAAACTTCGGCTCCGGCTGATAGCCCAGGTTAACGGCCTTATTTAGTTCGGCACGGGCCTCCTTGTAGTCCTGATTAAAGTACAGGGCAACGGCAAGATTGTTATGGGCCATGGCGAAATCAGGGGCAAGCTCAACCCCCTTGCGGGCTGAGCCCAAGGCCCCCTGGTAATCGCCTTCAATGATTTGCGCTGAGGCCAGATTCACCCAGGCCATTCCAAATTCAGGGTCATGCACAGCAGCCTTGATGTAGGAATCAATGGCCGCCTGAAAATTGCCCTTATGCTGATAAATTAAGCCGATATTGACATGGGCCTGGGCCGGTTTTACCAGCTGGGCAAGGGCCTTTCTATTAACGCTCATAGCCTTGTCTAAGAGGCCCATTTCAAAATAAACGGCCCCGAGATTGACATAGGATTCGCCTGCCTGGTTATCTAACTCAATGGCCTTTTCCAAGTTCCGGGCGGCGTCGTCTAAACGCCCCGCCTGGCGGTAAACTAAGCCAAGATGATGGTGGGCGCGTACAGAGGCGGGTGATTCTTTACATTCTCTCTCAAGATCGGCAATGGCGCTGGCAAGTTCTTCACTTGTTTCTTTATTTGTCATGGTCTGTTCCTTTGTTGGGCTTATCGTTGCCTTTTATATTGACTGGCTGACCGGGGCAGTTTGGGGCCTTACCCTGTATTGAGCTCGTGATCTGAATAACAATGAGACAACTGGTAATCATGCTTTAGAACTTTTTCAAGGGCGGGGGCGATAAACTTACCTATTTTGCCTTTTTCTTTTTGTGGATGTCGGGGTATATTAAAAAGCCAATTTTTAATGTTGATGGCGTCGTAAAAAGTCCGATCTACTGCGTTGTGGCGTTTCGATAGACCTTCGGCATACCATATGTATGGTCGACGCCCTATCGAACCACCACGCCTCGCAGTCTACGCTTAGCTACTTAGGTATGTTGACAAATATAGTTGCTGGACATGTAACTATTCAGGGGCAATTTAAATAGCTGCCATTTTTTTGAAGCAACAGGGAATTATCTCTTTCAAGGTTTAGAATATGATGGATTTTACAGCAGGTGCTCCTATGGGAATTATGGTGGCCGGTTTAAGCGGTGGTTCCGGGAAAAGCGTGGCGGCGGTGGGGATTGCCGCAGCCCTGGCCGGGGAAGGGATGATGGTTGCCCCCTTTAAAAAGGGGCCGGATTATATTGATGCCGGCTGGCTGCAGTTGGCCGCCGGCCGCCCATGTCATAATCTGGATCCCTACTTGATGTCAGCCGCACTGATCAGGCAGTCTTATTTTGAACATACCGCAGGAGCCCAATTGGCTGTAGTTGAGGGAAATCGTGGTCTCTTTGACGGGGTGGATTTGAATGGCAGTTATAGCAGTGCTGAACTGGCCGCCATTCTGCGGCTGCCGGTAATTCTTACGGTTGACTGTACCAAAATGACCCGAACCGTGGCCGCTCTGGTTCTTGGGTGTCAGCAGCTTGGGAGTGATATAGCCATTCGGGGACTGGTGCTGAATCGCATCGGTTCCCTGCGTCACGAACGGATCATCCGGCAGGCGGTGGAACATTATACTGATGTGCAGGTGGTGGGGGCGATTCCTCGTCTGCAAAGTGATGTGTTCCCGCAGCGTCACATTGGTATTACGCCTTGCCCGGAGTATGAGGGAGCTGAGGAGGCGGTAAAGAGCCTGGCCGCCATGATCCGGGAACATGTAGACCTGGAATCGGTGCTTGCCCTTGCCGAGCCTGTGGCTGACGGCGCGGGGAGTGCTGCCGGGGCTTTGGGGCGGCCGCACTCCGGGCAGGATGTCCGTATCGGGGTAATAAGAGACGCGGCCTTTCAATTCTATTATCCGGAAAATCTTCAGGCTCTGGAGCAGTGCGGGGCGGAATTAGTTGAAATTAACGCCTTGCGGGCCGCCGCCCTTCCTGAAATAAACGGTCTCTATATCGGTGGTGGTTTTCCGGAAACCAGCGTGGCCCAATTAGCCGCCAATTCCGCCTTTCTTCATGGCCTTCGGCAGCGGGTGGAGGACGGGATGCCGGTGTACGCCGAGTGCGGGGGGTTGATTTATCTCTGTGAGAGCCTGGAAGTGGGCGGTCAATCCTATGATCTGGCCGGTGTCTTTCCGGTTCGTTTGCGGATGGAGAATAAACCGCAGGCTCACGGTTATACCATTTTAGAGCCCTTGGCGAATAATGCTGTTTACCCCCCGGGCTCAGTAATTAAGGGACATGAGTTTAGATATAGTAAGGTGTTAAGCAGCGGAGTGAAAAAAGAAGATATGGCCTTTGCGATGCGGCGCGGCATGGGTTTTGCCCATGGCCGCGACGGTTTGGTCTATAAGAATTGCCTGGCCCTCTATACCCATGTTCACGCCTTGGGAACACCGGAATGGGCCGA
>CAZSOB010000148.1:0-4112 GCA_964608155.1 uncultured Desulfobulbia bacterium | reverse complement strand
TTACCGAATTGGTGGCCCAGCGTTCTACCTGTCTGCGGCGTAAGGTCGGGGCAATTCTGGTGCTTGACAAACGGATTGTCGCTACCGGTTATAACGGCGCACCCAGTCATATAGCACATTGTCTTGATGTTGGCTGTCTGCGTGAGCAGCAGGGTATTCCCTCTGGCGAACGACATGAATTGTGCCGCGGGCTGCATGCTGAGCAGAACGCCATTATTCAGGCCGCCAATCTAGGCTTCAGCGTTGAGGGTTCTGTCCTTTACTGCACAAATCTGCCCTGCTCCATCTGTACTAAGATGCTGATTAATATATCACTTAAAGAGGTTTATTATAGAGAGGGGTATCCCGATTCTCTGACCTCCATGATGATGGCGGAGGCCGGAATTCCCCTGCATCAGATTTAAAGTAAGCGAGCCTGCGAGACTCCGGGCGCGCGCATCAGGGTGCCCCTAAAACACTTACACCTCGGAGGACGATCATCTCCCCAGAGTGCGGTTTGCTGATCGTTTACGATTTAAATACCACTCGCACTGACGGATATGGTAATCTTCCTTTCTCCTGCCCTAAGGATTCATTATGAAATGCCCATATTGCGGCCATCTTGATAATCGTGTAGTTGATTCCCGGCTTAATAAGGACTTTACAATTACCCGCCGCCGTCGTCTCTGTGAGGCCTGTGAACGTCGTTTTACCACCTATGAGCGTCTTGAGGTCACCATGCCCATGCTCATCAAGAAAGACGGACGCCGAGAGGCCTGGGATCGCTTGAAGGCCGTGGCCGGCATGAAAAAGGCCTGCGAGAAACGCCCGGTGGCCATGAATCAGCTTGAAGATTTTGTCGATGGTCTGGAGCGGGAATTACAGGAGATGGGTGAACGGGAGATTGAAATCACCGTGGTGGGTGAACGGCTGATGGAGGGGCTGCGGCAGCTCGATGATGTCGCCTATGTCCGTTTCGCTTCGGTTTACCGCCAGTTTAAAGATTTAAACGAATTTATGGCTGAATTGAAGGGGATGCTGGACGTTGACGGCAAACAGAATTGAGGATAATGACCAGGCCTTTATGAAAATGGCCCTGCGCGAGGCCGTGAAGGCCAGGGGGCGGACTTCGCCCAATCCCTTAGTGGGGGCGGTAATTGTCCGGGACGGTGAGGTGGTGGGACGGGGGTATCACAAACGGGCCGGTACCCCGCACGCTGAGGTTAACGCTATTCAGAATGCTGGTGATAAGACCCGCGGCGCGGAGATCTATGTCACCCTTGAACCCTGTAATCATCAAGGTCGTACCCCGCCCTGCACCGAGGCGGTGATTAGGGCTGGTTTAAGGCGGGTGGTGATCGGCATGCCAGATCCCAACCCTGGAGTGGCGGGCGGTGGTGTCGCTTATCTCCAGAGCCGGGGGCTGGCTGTTGTCAGCGGTATTTTAGAGGATGAGTGCCGAAAAATCAACCGCCCCTTTATCAAGCTGGTAACTGAGGGGCAGCCCTGGGTGATTATGAAAGCCGGTTTGAGTCTGGACGGCGGCATAGCCGCCGCCGATGGCCGGCCGGGCTGGATAACTAACGAGAAATCCAGGCGTTACAGTCATCGGCTGCGGGATCAGGCAGATGCCATACTCGTGGGTATCGGTACGGCGCTGAATGACGATCCTTCCCTTACCACCCGGCTGCCGGGTGCCGGCCATCAAGACCCCCTGCGGGTAGTTCTGGATAGTTATCTGCGCCTGCCGCCTGAAGCCAGGATGCTCGCTCAGCAATCAGCCGCTGATACTCTGATTTTTTGCGCTGCCGGGGCGGATGCCGATAAAAAAGAGTCTCTGACAGCCGCCGGAGCCGAGATTGTTGAACTTACGGCAGACGAGCACGGCCGGCCTGATTTACAGGCCATGCTCCGGAAGCTGGGGGGGCGCGGAATAAGCTCTCTTCTCGTTGAGGGTGGCAGTAAGATACACACCTCCTTCCTGAGCCAAGGGCTGGTGGATCAGGCTAATCTCTTTTACGGCCCCCTGTTTATGGGGGGTGACGCTGTTCCTCTGGCCGGCCCTCTGGGACTTGGGACTGTGGACGAGGCTCCGCGTTTGCGGGAGATTAACTGCCGCCGTTTTGATAATGATGTTATGATAGAGGGGATTTTCTAATTGTTTACGGGAATAATCCAGGGCAAGGGCAGGATATATACGGTCAGGTCGGCGGGCGGTGGTATGGTCTTCGGTATTGAGGCCGCCTTTGAGATTGACAATCCGGCCGAGGGCGAGAGTATCGCGGTTAACGGGGTATGTCTCACCGCGAGGGAGATAAATGACCGGCGTTTTCTGGCCGATGTCTCCCCCGAGTCTTTAAGCCGTACCAATCTTGGGAAATTAAGCGTGGGGGCTGAGGTTAATCTGGAACGGGCTCTGCGGCTGAGTGATCGTCTCGGCGGTCATTTGGTGAGCGGCCATGTTGATGCCGGGAGCAAGGTGATAAGCCGTAAAACTGCTGGTGACTTCACCATTTTTAATTTTACGGTACCGAAGGGGCTGGGCCGCTATATCGTTGAAAAAGGCTCCATAACCATTGACGGGGTCAGTCTGACGGTGAATAGCTGTGATACGGCCGCCTTTTCGGTCTCCATTATCCCACACACCCTGGAGGTTACTATTTTGGGAGCCTTGCGGCCTGGTGATCAGGTGAACCTTGAGGTGGATATAATCGGTAAATACGTGGAAAGGCTTTTGAGTTATGATGATAGCAAGGGGCAGGGGAGTGGGAATACCATTAATCAGGCGTTTTTGGTTAGGCATGGCTTTGTCGCTTAGGGGCTGAAACCGCCTTGCATATTTAGAATTTCGTATTCTAATCTTGACGGACTCGCAAAAAGTCCGTCACACTCTAAAAGATGGCTAAGCAAAAAGTTCGATATACAGCTAAGCGTAGACTGCGAGGCGTGGTGGTTCGACAGGGCTTCGGCCATACATATGGTATACCGAAGGTCTGTCGAAACGCCACAACGCAGGAGGTCGGACTTTTTGCGACGCCATCAATCTTAAAATGGATATAACAAATGACAGTAAACACGATTGAAGAGGCAATTGACGATATCAGGGCCGGTAAAATGGTTATTTTGGTGGATGATGAGGATCGTGAGAATGAGGGCGACCTCTATATGGCCGCCCAGATGGTCACTCCCGATGCCATAAATTTCATGGCGACTCATGGCCGGGGGCTTATCTGCATGACCATGACTTCGGAACAATTGGATCGTCTGCAGTTGCCCATGATGGTGCAGAAAAATGAATCTCCCTTTGAAACCGCCTTTACGGTGAGCATTGAGGCCCGTACCGGGGTTACCACCGGGATCTCTGCTGCTGACCGAGCCCGCACCATTCAGGTGGCGGCGCGTCTCGATGTGCGGCCTGATGATATAGTAAGTCCCGGGCACGTTTTTCCGCTGCGGGCCAGAAAGGGCGGGGTTCTGGTACGGACGGGCCAGACGGAAGGCTCGGTTGATTTATCGCGCCTGGCCGGTCTGCGGCCCTCAGGCGTTATCTGTGAGATTATGAAGGAAGACGGCACCATGGCCCGGATGCCGGATCTCAAAAAATTCGCGAAGCACCATGGCTTGAAAATTGTCACCATTGCTGATCTCATCGCCTATCGTATGAAGATGGATACCCTGGTACATCGAGCCGCCGAGGCCGATCTGCCCACTAAATACGGGGGGATGTTCAGGATTATTGTCTATACCAATGATGTGGATGAATTTGAGCATGTCGCCCTGGTCAAGGGTAATATAACCCCGGATAAGGAAGTCCTAGTACGAGTTCATTCCGAGTGTATGACCGGCGATATCTTTGGCTCTCTACGCTGTGACTGTGGCAGCCAGCTGCATGTGGCTATGCAGATAGTGGAGCAGGAGGGGCGGGGTGTTATTCTCTATATGCATCAGGAGGGCCGTGGTATCGGCCTGGTTAATAAGCTGAAGGCCTATCATCTGCAGGACAATGGCTTAGATACGGTGGAGGCCAATGCCAAGCTGGGGTTTAAGGCCGATTTACGGGATTACGGGATCGGCGCCCAGATTCTGCGTGATCTCGGGGTCAGAAAGATGCGGCTTTTAACCAATAATCCCAA
>CAZSOB010000147.1:0-4143 GCA_964608155.1 uncultured Desulfobulbia bacterium | reverse complement strand
AACCAACCTAACATCTCTTTTTGTCTCCATAACTTCGTTTATATTAAATTATTCGGCAATAACGTGCCCAGCCATACCGAGGCGCCAATGATGATAAAGGCCGTCTCCAGAGCGAATTCCAACCTTACTCCAGGGGTATAATACCCTTTTTCATAAAAAACAAGAAAGAGGAAGAGATAAACCAATCCGGGCAGCAGGAGATAGCCGTATGGCTTGGTCATCATCCCCATGGCCGTCATTATGAGGGGCAAAATAAAAAGTATGGCCATGATAATCTTTAGTAATATGGTAGTCTTATGGAAGCCAAGGAGTACCGGCAGCGTCTCTTTGCCGACGATGCGGTCACCCTGGAGGTCAAAGAGATCAAAGACGGCGTTACGTACCAGAACCAACAGCAATACGAAGATAAATACTGCTACGGTAAGAGGGGTACCCCCCCCCTGGCTCATGGCCGGTAATACCGTCAGCACCAGAGCCCAGGCCAGGGCCACAAAGATAGTTTTGGAACCGGGAATTTCCTTCAGCATCTTAACCTTCAGCAGGCTGGATATCGAGCGCGGGATAAATTTTACGCTGTATAATGTCCCGAATATACTCATAATCAGCAGCATGATAAAGGGGCCGCGTCCTTCTATCCAGCCTATGGTCAGGGCCGCGATAAGGGTGCTAATGGAAGACAAAAAGAAGGCGTTACGATTATTAATATAGAAGTTCATTAAAATTGGATCGTTAAATACTTTCGCTCGTTGATCTGTGATACGGTTAAGGTTATGCATGGCGAACAGATAACCAAAGGCGATGACCATGAGCTGCCAGGTCGGCCGAATGCCTTGTAACAGACAACAGGCCCCGGTCATAATTCCACCCCCGGCGGCCACATAGAGGTTACTTGCCATGAGCCAGCGCATAGCTCTAAAGGTCAAGGCCCGCAGGGGATTATCGCCATGACTGGGAATGGCTTCTAAGGTGCGCACCACCCGGTTTATCATCCAGGTGGGGGTGGAGGCCCCGGCCGTTACCCCCACGCGCTTGAAGTTGTTTAATAGATTGGGGTCAATCTCGGACTCAGTCTCAATTAAGAAAATCTCTTTGCCCATCTCGGTGGCGATCTCGGCTAGACGCTTGGTATTGGCGCTGGCTCGGCCGCCCACTACGACTAAGGCGTCGACTATCTGGCAGAGTTTTCTTACCTCGTGCTGACGCTTATGGGTGGAGTCACAGATGGTGCTGAATACACGGCCGCCGGGGTATTTATCTTGAATAATCCGGCATAGCTGCTCAAAGGACAATTCGTCCTGGGTGGTCTGGCTGACAATGATGTATTCACCCTCAAAGTGCAGGGCGTTGGCATCTGCCTTGTTACTCACCACCCGGCAATCAGGGCCGGCGTAACCCATCAACCCCTCCACTTCGGCGTGATTACGATCCCCGATGATTACCGTGGTCATGCCCAGCTTGCGATGGCGGCAGATAATGGCCTGCACCTTTAAAACCCGGGGGCAGGTGGCATCTTTGACCTGTAAACCGGCATCTTGCAGGGCCTCCTTCTCGGCAGGTGGAATGCCGTGAGCCCTGATGATTACCGTTCCATGGGCGGAATCTTTGCTCGGAAGCTCCCTTAAAACCCCAACCCCCTTGTCCTCTAAGACAGCAAGAACCTGAGGGTTATGAATCAGCGGCCCATAGGTAGAAATATCACCCTCCTCCCGGTTCACCAGATTAATGGTCAGATCAACCGCCCGCCGTACTCCCATGCAGAAGCCGGCCTTTTTAGCTATATATACCTTCATCTATTGCTTTTCGTGTTTTGAGGCGTGAGTAACCATAACCTTGCCAGCCACACCGATGCCCAGAGCCAGCCGGGTTCCATTAACAATTATAACCAGAGGGCCTGAGGGGCTGCTGCTGATTATCTCTATGTCGGCGCCCATGGTCAGCCCCATGCCAGTCAGGCGGCGTTTCGCCTCCCGGCCGCCAATAATATTGGTAATTTGCACCTGTTCACCCGTTGCTGCCATATAGAGGGGCAGGCTGGGTTGACGGTGGGACAGGCATTTATCGCAGAGGCCGTAGATTTCTGTTTTATGCTGCAGGGGATGAAAATTAAATTCTTCGGCAATAGTTAGCTGGCGTTCTTCGAGAATGTGGTCGTGAAATTCATTAATTACCCCGCACTTGGTGCATATCAGGTGGTCGTGGTGTCTGCCAAGATGGAGATGCTCATAGAGGGTGTCTTTATATTCAAAATTACGGCGTTGGGCGAAGCCGAATTGACAAAACATATTCATGGTTTCCTGCAAAAAGGTCTGATCCAGCAGCTCCGGACAGCGGTCGGTGATTATCTCCATCAATTCAGCCAGGGTTACGTGACGCTCCTGTGACAAAAATAAATCAAGCACCCGCAGGCGGTCTTCTACTCTGGTGGCCTTAAAAGATTGCAAGACCTCCTGGAATTGTTCCCGGTCATGACGATGTTCGGCAGGTATGTCCTCCTCGCGGGAGTTATCCTTGTCTTTACGGAAAAAAGATAGAAGGGAAAATTTCATTATTTCTTTTATCTCAGCGGCCAAAGTCATCGTCAAAACGGACAATATCGTCCTCCCCAAGATAGGGGCCGTTCTGTACTTCTATGAGCTCCAGTGGGATAACGCCGGGGTTCTCCAGGCGGTGTTTTTCTCCGCAGGGAATATAGGTGGATTGGTTTTCCAGAATTAGATAGACCTTTTCGCCGCAGGTTACCCTGGCTGTACCCCGAACCACCACCCAATGCTCCGAGCGATGATGGTGCATCTGGAGAGATAACTTAACCCCTGGCAGGACTGTAATTCGTTTAATCTTAAAGCCGGTTTGCTCTTCCAGGATGGTGTAACTACCCCAGGGCCGGTAAACGGTACGGTGCAGGCGGTATTCCTCTCGTTTTTCTCTCTTTAAGCGTTCAACCACCTTCTTGACATCCTGAGCCCGATCCATGGGGGCTACGAGAACGGCATCCGCCGTCTCAATTACGATGGTGTCCTTGAGGCCGACGGCTGCCACCAAGCCGTGCTCCGATTGGATGAGGCTGTTTTTAACATCCTCTATTATTACATCTCCAGCGGTGACGTTACCATCTTCATTCTTGGCGGCCACCTCATAGAGAGCCCGCCAGGAACCAATATCACTCCAGCCCAGGTCGGCGGGAATAACTGCCACCTGGTTTGATTTTTCCAGCAGGGCGTAATCAATGGAGTCGCTGGGGGAGAGGCTCATGGCCTGATCCGAGAGCCGGAAAAAGGGGCCATCCTCCCGGCCTTCGTCAACCGCCTGGCGCATGGCCTTAGTGATCTCCGGGCAGTATTCATCCATCCCGGTCATTAACGTCTCGCTGCTAAAGGCAAACATGCCGGAATTCCAGAGAAAATTACCGGCCGTAAGATATTTCCGGGCTGTCTCAAGATTTGGTTTCTCGACAAAGGAAAGAACCTCATTATCTTTACCCCTTTCAATATAACCATATCCGGTCTCGGCCTTGTCCGGCTGGATACCGAAGGTAACCAGCCGGCCGCTACGGGCCAGTGAGGCGGCCTCACTCACCGCGGCAGCAAAGGCCGCAAGATTCTTGATAAGATGATCGGCAGGTAAAACCAGCATAATAACGGGTTCAGCGTGCATACGCTGACAGTAAAGGGCGGCGGCGTAAATGGCCGGGGCGGTGTCGCGGCCCTGGGGCTCCAGAATTATGGCCCCGGCTGGCATGCCAATCTCTGCCAATTGGCTCTTAACAATGAAGCGGTGCTCTTTTCCCACCATTAGCAGGGGTGGGGCGGCTGCCTTTAATGATGCCGCCCTTTTTACCGTGGCCTGTAACAGGGAGTCCTCACCCACCAGGTTTAAGAGTTGTTTGGGGTACAATTCTCTCGACATGGGCCATAGGCGGCTGCCGGTTCCTCCAGCCAGAATTACCGGTTGAATTATCATGCTGTTGCCTCGTTATTTTATATGAAAGTCACCTGCCAATGGTATTGGCTTTGCCACGACTTTCATGTTTCGTTGTGTCCGGGTGATCGGGCATGGCTGTTAGCAGAAAACAGATTGTAAGAGCACTGCTGAACAGTTACACTCCGGTGGTTATTCTTACTTTTAGACATCACGCTGAATAGTTAC
>CAZSOB010000146.1:0-4143 GCA_964608155.1 uncultured Desulfobulbia bacterium | reverse complement strand
CGATTTTGGCGCCGACGGCCTGACCAACGGCGATTGTCTTGCCATGCTCCTCCATAACATAGGTTTCCATGACCTTCTTGGAGGCCTGGGAGTGCACGGTCTCCGGCCGGGCCTGCACGATGAAAAGCTTGCCGGTGCCGACCTTTTCGCCGTCACCATCTTTGGCCCATTCAATATCCATCCCTTTACCGTAATGATCTTCGATGATACAGGCCCATTTGGCAAGCTGCAGAATCTCATCATCGTTAATCACATAACGGCCGCGCTCGTCAGCAGTGGTGGGAATATTCTGCACCGGCTCCTCGGCGTTGGGATCGTCATTATAGATCATCTTAATTTCTTTACTGCCCAGCCGCTTGCCGACAATGGGCCGTTTCCCCTCTTTCAGGGTGGGTTTAAAAATATAAAATTCATCGGGATTAACCGCCCCCTGAACTACATTTTCACCCAGCCCCCAGGCCCCGGTGAGAAAAGCGGCATCCTTGAAGCCGCTCTCGGTATCAATGGAAAACATAACCCCGGAAGAGGCGGAATCACTGCGCACCATCTTCTGAATGGTAATGGAGAGATAAACATCAAACTGACCAAAGCCTTTATCGTGACGATAGGAGATAGCCCGGTTGGTAAAGAGACTGGCAAAGCACTTCCGGCAATTGTGAATCAGGGCGTCCATGCCGTGAATATTAAGATAGGTCTCCTGCTGACCGGCAAAAGAGGCATCCGGCAGATCTTCAGCCGTAGCAGAGGAACGAACCGCCACATCAACATCCTTGCCGTACTCCTCCTCCATCTTGGCGTAACCCTCGGCAATAACCTGGCGCAGGTCAGCGGGGAATTCGGCGGTCTCAATAATATGCCGCACCTTGGCCCCCCGCTCCTGGAGATTTCTCATATCAGAGGTATCAAGGCCGGCCAGGGCATCTTTAATGGCCTGCTCCACCCCGGCCGCCTTCAAAAGGTAGCGGTAGGCATAGGCGGTAATAGCAAAGCCATGAGGAACCGCCACTCCCTTAGCAGTGAGATGCTGATACATCTCACCAAGAGAGGCGTTCTTACCACCCACCATGGGTACATCCTCTATACCGATTTCATCAAACCAAAGAATTAAAGCCTCATCATGTTTTATAGTCATCTACCTCTCCTCTTTTAGAACTTTGGATTCAGAGATTTTTATGAAAGCCACTCACGGGGCATCAGCAGTCCCGGCAACGGCCTTCATGTTTAAAGTTTTTGCCTTTTCGCCATATCCGGCCAGCGGATACAGCTGTTTCTACCTAAAATTAATCTACCATAATAATTTTAAATCATCATAAAATGTTATATATATAATATTGTTGCTTTTCCGGCAACCATCTTTCCCAAAATAAAAAAAAATACACTTTCTCTCCCGGGGTTGTTTTGTTCTTGCAAAATTTGTGGCATTATAAGATATAAGTGCCGCCTGTATAATTTATAAGTTACCTTTTTAAAAACAGGTAACTTATATAAAACTAACGGTACCCGGTTAGAGTTTTACATTAAGGATGGTGGGTGGTTTTATGCCGGGAGACAGATTAAATTTTTCCCCTGCACCAAGGGAGCTGAATTTTTTTCGCGGAAAGTTTGCGAAAATTATTCTGTCCCCGAATCGGAAGCCGGAAAAATAAAATCAGCCCCCTTAGTTCTGATTTACCACCACTTTCGCATACGATCTTTGTCGTACCACTGGAGAAGTTACTAAAATAGAGACCGGGTTCACCCGGTTGTTTGGCTGAATAGTTACACTTTAAAAGGATGTGCTAAAATGGGAGACTTTGGACATACTGATGATTTGTTCAGATTGTATTTCAGCGCCAGAAGCCACGCAGAAAGAGACTATTTTACCCTGCTTAAGGAGCTGGTAGCACTGCGGAATCAGCATCCGCCTAAAAGCCAGGCTCATATCTATATTCAAAATAAGATAAACCGTGTCTATGACCTGATTTTAGACGAAATAACCACCAACGACGGCCAGCCGGTAAACCAGGTAAAATTCGGCACCTCCGGCTGGCGGGGAATTATAGGCAAGGATCTGTTTATTAAATCTGTCCGACAGGTTACCATGGCTATTGTGGATATGTATCTTGAGGCGGCTGACTCATCCACCCTCAGCGACAATCTGGGTGTCAGAGATATAGATGAAGCCCGGCGGCGCGGTGTTGTTTTAGGATTTGACAACCGCTTCGGCAATGAGGTGTTTGCCAAATCCATCAGCACGGTTCTCACCGGCAACGGCTTCACCGTCCATTACGCGGCAGAGGCCACCACCGGCATCCTCTCAGCCGCTGTTCTTGAACTCAAGGCCGCCTGCTCCATCAATCTCACCCCGAGCCACAACCCGCTGGATTATGGCGGCTTTAAATTCAATGCCGCCGACGGTGGGCCGGCCCAGCCCGTTATTACCGATTATATCACCCAGCGCTCCAATAAGCTGATTAGGCAGGGCAGCATCCCCCGCCCAACGGCAGATAATGATCTCCAGCGGCCCTGCGACGCCATGGGCCACTGGCAGTCCCTGGTTCGGAAGGGCAAAGCCTCGCACAATCTCAACTATGACGCGGTGATGGAACGCCTTAATAACCGGGATGACATCGCGGTGATGGTGGACTGCGTACACGGCTCCTCCAAATCCAGCATCAAAGATTTTTTTCTTAACTGCCGGCCCGAGACCCTCACCTTTTTCAGGACATCAGCCGACCCCACCTTTGGCGGTATCGCGCCGGAACCCACCACTGCCAATATGGCCAAGGTCAGAAATAAACTGGCACAACGTCAGGAGCCCTTAAAGCTGGGAGTCATTATGGATCCGGATGCCGACCGTATCCGCCTCACCGATGGCACAACGGACATAGACATGAACCATTTCGGGGCCATGAGCTATCATTTCCTGCATGAGGAAAAGGGCTTAAAGGGCATGGTGGCCAAGACCGTCGCCACCAGTAATTTTGTCAACGCCATCGCCAGTTCTTTTCATGAAGAAGTTTTTGAGCCCCGGGTGGGATTTAAAGAATTTAAGCCGGTCATCAACAAGGCCCTGGTCTGTTTTGAGGAATCAGACGGCATGACTGTCTGCGGCCACACCCCGGAAAAAGATGCCTATATAGGCCTGCTGCTGGCACTCGACCTGATCTTAAGCACCAATAAAAATCTCGGCACCTACCTGAGCGAACTTCAGGAAACATACGGTTATTATTTCCCAGCCAAAGACAGCATCCCGGTGAGTCAAAAGGGGGACAGCCTTTTAAATACCCTGGCCGGACTCGACAAATATCAGCCCGGCACCTCACTGAGGGTGGGAGATAAACAGCACCTTATTGAATGCGTAATTGATATTGACGGTCACAAGATAATTTTAGATGATGGCAGCTGGCTAATGATCCGGCCCTCGGGTACGGAGCCCAAAGTAAGGTTCTACGTGGAGGCGAGAAATGCGGCGGCCACCGAGGATTTGTTCAACTGCGCCCGGCAGCTCCTCACCGAAATTGGCCTGGCTTAAAAATTTGACAATCGCAGTACAAGGAGTAAAAATGAGAGATAAGGTTCAATCCGCCCTTAACAAAATGCGACCCACATTACAGAATGACGGCGGTGATGTGGTTCTTGTTGATGTCTCGAATGACGGAATTGTAAAGGTGCGGCTCACCGGAGCATGTGATGGCTGTCCAATGTCCCAGGCCACTCTGAAAAACGGCATTGAAAAATTCTTAAAGTCCGAGCTACCAGAGGTCAAAAGGGTAGAAGCAGCCTGACAAGAAAATCGTAACTATTCAGCTTGATGCCTAAGCGTAGACTCCGAGATGGGGTGTTGCTGAAGAGTTACCAGAAAATCGCCTTAAGCGGGCTGCCGGCCGTCACTTATGGTATTTACTACCGGCCAGAATGGTAAAGGCCCGGTAGAGCTGCTCCAGAAAAACCAGACGGGCCATTTCATGGGTAAAGGTCATCCGCGACAGGGAGATAGTCACCGCCGCCTGCCTCCTCACCTCATCAGACAGGCCCAAGGGGCCGCCGATAACAAAAGCGATCAGTTGTCTCCCCGTATCCCGCCAGCGCCCCAAATCAAACGCCAGGTCTTCAGAGCTTAACTGGCGGCCGCCCGGATCCAGGACAACCAGTAAAGCTCCC
>CAZSOB010000145.1:0-4174 GCA_964608155.1 uncultured Desulfobulbia bacterium | reverse complement strand
TGCGCTTTGGTGCCGACCGTGTTCGTCTTGGTTACAAACTCACCATCAACAAGGTGTTCAGTAAATTACAGATTGATTTTGTTAAAAGCGATGATTCTCATAAAAATGGTCAGTTGGATGAAATCATCAAGGATGCTGATGTCGGCTATAAATTCAATAATGCCTTCTCTGCCAAGGTTGGTGAGTTTAAGACTCCGATTGGCATGGACTTCAATACTTCTGGAGCCAAGTTGGATATAACCAAGCGCGGTATGGAAAAAGCCCTGGTTTTAGAACGTTCGCTGGGGGCTATGTTGAGCGGCCGCAAGATTGGCGGTATCTTCGGGTATGATGTCGGCATCTTCAATCCGGCTACCCGTGCCAGTAAAGTTGTTGATAATCCATTGACAAGCAATAAAACACATGGTGTCGCGGGACATGATTACGCTTATGCTGTCCGGGGTATGGCGAACTGGCAGGGGCTGCATACGGAACTTTCCTATGGCGTCTCAGAGGCGGCGGCTGGGGATAACTATGCCGCTGTCACCGCCGACAAGGATTATTCGGTCTGGGACATTGCCGCTTCTTATAAATTAAATGATCTGACTTTGAAGGGCGAGTATGTCGTTGGCAGCAATATCAAAGGGGTAAACAACCGTGATGAATCGGTCTGGTACCTGCATGCCGGATATCGTTTTCTCCCCATGTTTGAGGGCGTAGTCCGTCACTATCAGGCCGACTATGATCCTGAGACTGGTGCCAGTACAACTCTCGGTAACACCTATCTGGGGCTTAATGTCTTTCTGAACCCCGCGGACAAGCACTCGGCTCGTATTCAGTTGAACTATGTAATCGCCAGCGGCGATGATGGTTTTACGGGTAAAACCTATGGCGGTGTTACGAAGGGCTATAGAGACGATGTGATTCTGGCTCAGTTCCAGCTGGCATTCTAAAGCTCTTGTCACTATCTTCCGTAGAGGTAACTATTCAGCTGCACCCAATCCGGAGTCTCGCAAGCTCACTTTCCTGCGGCCGATAATGCCGTCCAGCATACGGATGTATAGCTGAACGGCATTATCAACCAGATCTTGGGCACATCCGGAGTCTGCGCTTTCCTGAACAGTTACAGCTCACAGTTTAGGGCAGCTTTTCGCTTATACCTGAATAGTTACCCGTAGAGTACAAACAAGGCCCGGCCGGGATTAGGCTGGGCCTTGTTTATTTAAATTTCTTCCGCGAGGGCCATGACCATGGCACCCTTGGCCGTGGTGTTCAGTGGGTCATCGGCGATTTTGACCTGGGAAATATTAATGGGCAGGTTTATCTCGCGCAGGGTCTTTTTGAATAACTCCTTGAAACCGGCCGGCAGAACGGTGCCGCCGCTTAAAACGATGGGAACCGGGGTGCTGATCTTCGGAATCTTATCGGTCTTCAGCAGGGTGGTCTCCAAGCTCTCAAGCAGGGAGCGCACCAGCTCAATATAGTATATCTCCAGGGCCGTCTCCACCCGGTTGCGGGGAGGCGATGAGAGGCTGAAATCCTTTTCCTTCAGGGACTTGATGGTGGTGGCCTTCTCGCCCACCGAGATACCCACCATGGTGTCGATATAGTCGCCGCCTTTTTGGATGCTGTAGGTGATTATCGGTACCGACAAATAAGAGAGGCAGATATTACACATACCGCCGCCCATGCTGATACCGATGCCTGTGAAGTTATCATTAGCCAGTTCGGCCATAACCGTGGCCAGTCCCTCATTGATGGAGGACGGTTTGTAGCCCAGGCTGGTGAGGTGCATCTTAATAATTGATTCATGGTAGACTACCGAATCGGGGCCGTCCAGAGGCGAGCCGGGGACACTGAAACAGATGACCTCATTACGTTTGGGGCTGTCCTTGATCAGGGTGTTGATGATGGATTTCAGTACCGTGATGCCCTCTTCCTCATGGGCGTTTAACAGCCCCTGCTCCATGGTGCGGCGGGTATTGGCGTTAAACATCTTGGCAAAATTCTCGGCCGAATAACCGAGGATGTAGAATTGATTGTTCTTCTCGTAAAAGGAAACATCGTTTTCCACCAGAATCTTTTTGGTGAAGTTGGAATGGGGGATGGTGAAAAAGGCGTTAAGCTGCTTAACTGTGTTGACCTGTTTACCCTTGTTCTGGGCCATGACAATATGGCTGGTTCCAATATCGAGTCCCACCGGCCCCTTAGGATGCTCGGCTGATTCGCCTATCTCTTTTTCCCTGGAAACTACTATCTTCTTTGACGCCTCAATGGCCGTATCGACATTTTCTAAATTTTCTGCCATCTTTACCCTCCCTGGTTGAATATCCTGTAGTCCCGCCGCCCTCAACGGGCGTCTGGCTTGATTGTTTAATTGGATGCGGTGTTTGTTTTTCATTCTAAACCTGTGTGCGGTTATTGTTATTATTTTATTATTCGGTAGAATGCTGAATAAAATTAACTATTAAATTAGAAATTATTGTAACTGTTATGCTGGGAGACAGATTAAATTTTCCCCCCGTACTAAGGAGATCGAGTTTTTTTCGCGTTTGTTTGCGAAAATTATTCTGTCCCCGAATCGAGAGTCGGAAAAATAAAATCAGTCCCCCTTAGTTTCGTGAGCTTATTGAGATCAGAGGCGGTTTTTAACCGGATACTGATTTACCACCACTTTCGCATACGATCTTTATCGTACCGCTGGAGAAGTTACGACGCTGAATGGTTACCCTAAGAACATCATTATACTACAAAAATAATCCATTCATGGTCAATAAAATAAATTACCCGGCCGGGCTGCCCATTGTCCAGTTAAAAAACGAGATTGTTGCCCTGCTCAAGGAGCATCCCGTGCTGATCGTGGCAGGCGAGACTGGCTGCGGCAAGACCACCCAGCTGCCCAAGATGTGTCTTGAGGCCGGGCTGGGTGAAGAAGGGGTGGTTGCCTGTACCCAGCCCCGGCGTATTGCCGCCATTACCGTGGCCCGGCGGGTGGCAGAGGAGCTGGGGGCTCAGGGCAGGGAGCTGGTGGGTTATAAGGTGCGTTTTCTTGACCGCACCAGCCGCCGGAGCCGGATCAAATTTCTTACCGACGGTATGCTGCTGGCCGAGGCCGCCCGTGACCGTCGTCTGCGGCGCTATCAATTTATTATTATTGACGAGGCCCATGAACGGAGCCTGAATATAGATTTTCTCCTCGGTATATTAAAGCGCCTCTGCAAAAAACGCCCTGATTTAAAGATTATCATCTCTTCCGCCACCTTAGATACGGAGAAGTTCTCCCGCCATTTTGAGGGGGCGCCGGTGATTAATATTCCCGGCAAGACCTATCCGGTGGAGGTTAATTATCTGCCCCCCGAGGCAAGTGAGGAGGCTGGTGAATTAACCCTGAGCGAGCGTGTGACGCGGGCCGTAAGCGCCCTGGGACGGCGTCCGGCAGGTGATATTCTCGTCTTTTTACCCACGGAACGGGACATTATGGAAACCCTGGAGGCCTTAAAGGGACAGGCTCAGGTCTTAAACGCCATAATACTGCCGCTTTTTGGCCGTCTGCCTGCCAGGGAACAGGGCCGGGTGTTTAAAAATTATAAGCAGTTAAAAATTATTCTGGCCAGTAATGTGGCTGAGACCTCGGTTACTGTGCCTGGTATTCGTTATGTGATTGATACCGGCCTGGCCCGGATATCGAGCTATAACCCCAGAGCCCGTACCACTAAATTGCCGGTGGTACCTATCTCACGCGCCAGTGCCGATCAGCGTAAGGGGCGCTGTGGCCGGGTGGGGCCGGGTGTCTGCCTGCGGCTGTACAGCGAGGAGGATTATCGGAATCGGCCGGAGTTTACCGCCCCGGAGATTTCGCGGGCCAATCTGGCCGAGGTAATTATGCGGATGGTGGATCTGGGCCTTGGTCACCCCGTGGAGTTTCCCTTTCTTGAGCCGCCGGGTTCGCGCTCCATCAAGGACGGTTTTAATCTCTTAGATGAACTGGGGGTGCTTAAAGTCGGCCCTGGCCGTCAATTGCACCTGACCCGCCGGGGACGGCTTATGGCCCGCCTGCCCCTTGACCCCATGATCTCACGGATGATTCTGGCGGCCAGAGAGCGCCATGTCCTCCATGAGGTCATGGTTATTGCAGCGGTCTTAAGTATTCAGGATCCGCGTCAGCGCCCGCCGGGCCGGGAAAAGGAGGCCGATG
>CAZSOB010000144.1:0-4181 GCA_964608155.1 uncultured Desulfobulbia bacterium | reverse complement strand
TCATTCACCGCCCCGTAACGATTCTTAATGGCCCGCATGATCCTGAAACGCGACTTGGTGTCCTCAAGATAGACGACCACGTCAATTATATGTTCCAGCACCCTGGGCCCGGCCAGGCCGCCGGTCTTGGTGACATGCCCCACCAGGAAGATGGCAATTCCGCTCTTTTTGGCAAAACGGGTGAGATGAGCGGCGCTCTCCCGCACCTGGCTGACGCTGCCTGGTGACGATGAAACCCCGGCCACCTGCATGGTCTGGATGGAGTCAATAACCAGTACCTGGGGGGCCGCCCGGCCGGCTGCGGCGCATATACTCTCAATTTCGGTATCGGAGATCAAGAGGACATCATCGGCGGGCAGCCCCAGCCGCATGGCCCGCATGGCGATCTGGGCCAGGGACTCCTCACCGCTGACATAGATTGATTTAATACCATGCAAATTGCAGCAGACCTGCAGCAGGGCTGTACTCTTGCCGACCCCTGGATCTCCACCAATCAGAACCACGGAGCCGGGTACCAGGCCGCCGCCCAAGACCCGGTCAAACTCCTTCATGCCGGTGGAGATACGTTCGATGCCGCGCGTTTTAACCTCGGCCATGGGACAGATCTCAGCCACGGCCCCGGCATAGCCGCCGCCGGCAGGGCTTGGGGCGGCCGGTGCCTCTTCAATGCAGTTCCACTTCCGGCATTCCGGGCAGCGGCCCTCCCAGCGTCCAAACACTGCCCCGCAATTTCGGCAGATATATGATTTTTTTATCCTAACCATTGTTTTTTAGTTCAGACTAATTCCGCTAAAATTTGATTGGCCACCGGCAGGGCTCGGGCACTCAAACGCATATAAGTATCATCCATGACAATGAGCCCCCGCTTCATTAAACCGTGAAGGGCGGGGCCGTAATAGTCCAGGGGGTGAAGGGCGTAACGAAACCGCAAGTCAATAAGCGATACACCTTGCAGCAGACGCAGACCCATAATAACCGATTCTCTGAAAGATGCCTCTCTTGACAATGCCTCTCCTTCAGCCAGCGGGGTCAGCCCCTGACGCACCATCTTGATATAGGCTGCCGTTTTTTCCACATTACGCAACCTTAAACCGGACAGGCAGGATACTGCCGCCGCCCCCAAACCAAGATAGGAACCGTTCCGCCAGTAATTAAGATTATGACAGCATTGACGGCCGGGGCGGGCAAAATTTGAGATTTCATAGCGCTCAAAGCCCTCGCGCTTGAGGAGAGAACAGGTTAGATTTTCCTGCTCAATAACCTCCTCCTCGGCCGGTAAAGTGATTTTTAGGCTCTCCCTGAGTTCGGCAAAGGGCGTACCCGGTTCAACACTTAACTCGTATATCGAGAGATGCTCCGGGGCCAGGGCCGCAGCCTGATTCAGGGTCTCCCGCCAATCATCCAGGCTTTGTCCCGGCAGACCGTACATCAAATCGAGATTAATATTCTCAAAACCGGCCGCTCTCGCCATACGGAAGGCCTGGCGGGCCTCATTACGGTTATGACTGCGGCCCAGAACTTTGAGCAGACGGTCATTAAAGCTCTGAACCCCGATGCTGAGACGATTCAGCCCCGCTTCCCGGCAGAGAGAAAGCTGAGCCAGAGAGAGGCTGTTGGGATTGCTCTCCATGCTTATTTCCAACCCCGGCTGACAGTTAAAATTATCCCGGCAGGCAGAGATCAGACGAGCCAGAGATTTGCCGTCATAAAGACTCGGGGTGCCGCCGCCAATAAATATACTGGTTATCTCCCGGCCCTTAAGCCAGTCCAAACTGGCGTACAGCCTGATATGGTTCAGCAGGGCTTCAAGATAAGCGGCCGGCGGCGATCCGGCGCAGGGTTGGGAAATAAAGGAACAATAGCGGCATTTACGGCGGCAAAAAGGGATATGGATATAAAGTCCGTTCATGGGATAATAAGCGGCGGCCGCTTGTATTTACGCCGCAGCCAGTTAATTGCCTTATAGACCCGCGGCTGACGAATGAGACGAAGTTCCAGGCCCCGCTTGCCGGGAAAATCAAGCAGTGACAGGGCCAAGACAATTGTCAGCAATCCCTGGCCGGGCAGAAAAAGCATTAATATCCCGGCCCCGAGCAGGATAAGCCCCAATATGTTTTTGATGATCCGGCCCAATAGTGCCAAGCCGGAGAGCCGGGATGAGCGGCCCGTTTCAGCGGCAAAATAATCCACCGGTATCCGCACCAAAAGAACTGGAACAATAATCAAACTGCCGATAAAGGACACTATGGAAAAAACCGCCAGCCACAATAAATATTTATAGGCAAACAAAGACAAAATAATCAGGTTTACAGGCCCTTGACGGCCGTACCCCGCAGAATATTAAGACCGGCGGCCATATAATAGAGGCCGGACCACAGGGTTAGCACAACGGTTATGGTCACCAGGAATGGCTGCCAGCTAATAAAGAGACGGGTGACCGGCACCTCAAAAAATAGTCCCACGGTGATAATCTGGAACAGGGTAGTGGCCTTGCCCACCAGGGCTGGTTTGACCTGCCAGCGGCGGCCCTTGAGATGCAGACCCGCGGCCCCGAGGACAATTATCAAATCCCGCAGCCAGACCACGGCGGCCAGCCACATGGGCAGTCCACCGTCCAAGGCCAGCACCGTGTAAGTCGCGTTCAGGAGTAATTTATCGGCCAGGGGATCAAGGAAGGTGCCAAGGGGGCTGATAATCCCGCCGAGACGGGCAATGAGGCCGTCTAAAGTATCGGTTAAGGCGGCAATAATAAAGACAACAAGCGCTTGAGAATGCTGGCCGCTGCGCAGGAGATGGATAATGAGCGGAATCAGGGCGATCCTGATCCCGGTGAGAATATTAGGAATTTGAACAAATATAGCGCGCATATTTCTTTTCCCGGCCAACCTTAAAATTTGTGGGTGAAATATGGCGCCAGCACCTCTGGAATAGTAACCGTGCCGTCCTCTTGCTGATAATTTTCAAAAATGGCGGCCAGGGTGCGGCCCACGGCCAGACCGCTGCCGTTTAAGGTATGCACCAGAGCGCTCTTCTTCTGCCCCGGCGGCCGGTAACGAATCCCGCCCCGCCGGGCCTGAAAATCTAAAAAATTACTACACGAAGAAATCTCCCGGTATTTATTCTGACCCGGCATCCAGACCTCAATATCATAGGTCTTACTGGAGGAAAAACCCAGATCACCGCTACAGAGAATCACCACCCGATAGGGCAGGCCGAGGAGCTGCAAGACCTCTTCGGCATCGGCCAGCAGGCTGTCCAGCTCGGCCTCAGAGGTCTCCGGAGTAGTGAATTTAACCAGTTCGACCTTATCAAATTGATGCTGACGAATCAGGCCCTTGGTATCCCGGCCGTAAGAACCGGCTTCGGAGCGAAAGCAGGGGGTGTAGGCGGCGTATTTAATCGGCAGGTCAGCGGCAGTGAGGGTTTCGTCCCGGTGGAGATTGGTGATGGGTACCTCTGCGGTGGGAATGAGATAGAGATCCCAGTCCTGAGCCTTAAATAGATCAGCTGAGAATTTAGGCAGCTGGCCGGTGGCGGTCATGGCGGCGGTATTAACCAGAAAAGGCGGTAGCACTTCCTCATAGCCATGTTTCTCGGTGTGAAGATCAAGCATGAAATTAATCAAAGCCCGTTCCAGACGGGAGGCCATGCCCTTTAAGACGGCAAAACGCGCCCCGGATAATTTGGCGGCCCGTTCAAAATCAAGCACACCCAGGGCCTCGCCAATCTCCCAATGCTCCTTCGGGGTGAAGGAGAACTGCCGCTCCCGCCCCCAGCGCCGCAGTTCCACGTTCTCATTATCGTCTTTACCGTGCGGTACCGTGTCCTGGCAGAGGTTGGGAATCTCCATGACTATCCGGCGTAATTCCTCATCAACCCCGGACAACCGGCCCTCTAATTCCTTGATCCGCCCCCCCACCTGGCGCATATCCGTCATCAGGTCGGCGGCATCCTCCTTTTTGGCCTTGAGCCCGGCAATCTGCCGGGAGACAGTTTTACGTTTATTACGCAGGCCCTCCACCTCGGTCAGCAGCTCCCGGCGCTCCCTGTCCAGCTCCACAAAACTGTCGATCCTGGCGCTGTCCATACCACGATAGGCCATTTTCTCTTTTACAAGCCCGATATTTTCTCTTATAAAACGCAATTCAAGCATTATTTATTTCCTTATTTGATTACAAAAA
>CAZSOB010000143.1:0-4197 GCA_964608155.1 uncultured Desulfobulbia bacterium | reverse complement strand
GCTCAGGGATATCACGGAGGATTTCGGCCTTTTGCTTTAAAAGATCATGGTAGAGCTCTAAATCATAATTATCAGTTAGAACTGCGGAGGCTTTTGTCTCTAATCTTTTAATATCAAGGGCGCATTGCCGCAGCCTTTTTATTACACGTGTTAATGGCATCTTGTTCCTCGGAGAAATAATAATGTTTGAGCAGATTGGATGTTATCCGAAAAGGTCGGCAAACGATATATTAAGATTAAAGGAAAATCAAGTCATTATGGCCCAAGGTATAAAAGCTGCTGGCGTGGGAAAGTTTATATGAAAGTCACCTGCCAAGGGTGTTGGCCTTACCACGACTTTCAAGTTTCGTTGTGTCCTGGTTGACCGGGCATGGCTGTTACTAAACATCTAAAACAATTTGTTTTGTAATATTTTTTTGGTAGAATAACGACTATGGGGTGCTGCTGAATAGTTACCCCCCTTCTAATTGAAAATGTGAAATCGTCCCAGGGCATTATTTTAGAGGAATAACTATGGCTCGAGAATTTAATTATAATCGCTTATCCAGGAGACACACCTATGTCCGGCTTAAAATCAAAACGCCTGGGAGAGAATCGTAGCAGCACGAGGTTTCAGGTGCAGGATAACGTCTTTGCTATCTTGAAGCAGCCCCAATATCGAGAATTAGGTAAAATTATCGATATAAGCGAGAGCGGCATCTCCTTCTTGTGCATAAACGAAGGGAACTGGGACGAAGAACCGTTTAGCATAGATCTTATTTTCAATGAGGAGAAGAAATCAGGCCAGCTGGCCATGCTGAAAAACATTCCGCTAAAGCCCATATCTTATTGTAAAAAAGACTATTACCGCTCAGATTCAAGACCGCAGAGCAGACCGTTAAGCCAACAATTTAAACGTTGCGGAGTGGCCTTTGCTAACCTTAATAAAGAGCAAAGAGCTTTGTTAGATGTCTTTATTGTTCGTCACGCTGTGGTTAGAGCCTGAACTACTACGATAATTTTTTTTTAAAACGCCATTGCGGGCATCTTTTTCAGAGCTGCTGTTTAAAAGAGGCTGGTTATTTGCGGAAAAATATATTATAAAATTGGTCTTTCGGCCAGAATAGATGCATCTGGTTAGTTACTTCCTTTGTAACTATTCAGATGCACCCCATTTTTGCCCATTTTTGCCTTCTCGCATGCCAAAATATGCTTCACAAAGTCAAAAATGAACAGGAAAGCGCAGACTCCGAATCTGAGGCACTTCTGAACAGTTACAGTCCGGTGTATTATTGTTGCTTCTATGCATCATGCTGAATAGTTACCTTCCTTTATTCCCCTGAGCGGTCAGGCCTTTAATTTCCGCCTTACTGCCATTATCAACTAAATACGGCTTTGCCCCGGCTACAGATATTTTTCTTCATGTCCATAAAATTAAATAGTGTCGGGGTTCAGGATATCCATTGCCCAATCCGCCTGCGTGAGAAGGGCGGGGGGCTGCAATCAACGGTAGCAAGCCTCAGTCTGCGGGCCAATATGCCCAGCGGGGTTCGAGAGACCTGTGTGACCGTAATTCTTGATATTATAAAACGCTATCAGGATGATATAAGGCCGGATGTATTCCCGGAGATAGTGGATGAACTGCGGCTGAAGCTCCAGGCCGATGAGGCCATGATAGAGATGTCATTCCCTTATTTTATTGAGAAACACGCTCCCGTCACTTCAACTCCCTCCCTTATGGAGTATGCCTGTAAATTCAGCTGCCGGATGAGTGAACGGCAGGACTTTACCATCTCCGTCTGGGTACCCACCACAACCCTCTGCCCATGTTCAAAGGAGATCAGTCGTTTCGGGGCTCATAATCAGCGGGCCGAAATTAACCTGAACGTAAAATTCAGGAAGTTCATATGGCTTGAAGATCTTATTGAACTGGTGGAATCCGGGGCATCATGTGAAGTTTACAGTCTTTTAAAACGCCCGGACGAAAAGCATGTCACCGAGAAGGCCTACGAAAACCCCATGTTTGTTGAGGATGTAGTTCGTAAAGTGGCCCAATTAGCCATGGCTCATCCCGATATCTCCTGGTTTTCCGTGGGGGTAGAGAGCTTTGAATCAATCCATAAGCATAGCGCCTACGCCTTTACCGATTACCAGGCTATCGGCAGTTAATCGGCGAAATACTTATTAAAGGCCGCTCTTAGACTTGCACTGTTTAAGCTGGGCAACGGCTCAATCTCGGCCATAACATTGCTGCCGCCATACTCCTCAATGGCCCGTCTGTTGCCGTCATTTTTCACCCCGTTCATAACCACTCCCCAAACGGGTATATTCCGTTTGGCAAGGGCCTCAAGGCTGAGAAGGGTATGATTGATGGTGCCTAAACCGCTCTCGGTAACGAGGATAACCGGCAGCCGCAAGCGGCTGATAAGATCTATCATCAGGCGGTTATGATTGATGGGCACCAGCAGACCGCCGGCCCCCTCCACAATGATATTTTTGTCATCGGCCGGCAGATTAAGGTGAGTAAAGTCAATTTCAATACCCGCCGCCGCGGCTGAAATATGGGGCGAGGCCGCTTGGGGCAGGCAATAGGCCTCCTTTAGAAAAAGTCCTTGGCTAAGGCCGCTTAAGCGGCGTATTACGCTGGTATCGGTCTCTTCCTCCATGCCGCTCTGAATTGGTTTCCAATAGTGATATTTAAGCCCCGAGAGGAGAATCGCGGCAACTATCGTTTTGCCAACCCCAGTGCCGGTGCCGGTTATGAAGAATCTGGCTGGAAAAATCATTATCTCACCGCTCTTAAGTATTGAATATTGTAGGTCATTATCAGGGGGCGTCCGGCAAGTTTGAGCTGCCAGCCCTGGAGAAGTTTTCTCATCTCAGCACTGTTTAATCTCAGGCCCCTGATCTGGGTAGCGGCTCCGGTTCTTTTCAGGGAATAGAAAAAATCCGGCACCGTCTCGTACTCAAGATCAATATTTTCACTCCAGATATCAATGTCCTTAAATCTGCCATCTAATAAAGGTAACAGATGCTGGTTGTCAGGGAGGGGATTCATGGTGCATGGCAGTTGTAATTCGGCGCAGATCTGCCGCCATTGCGGGCAGGATTCGGCGCCAATATAAGAAAAGAGGATCATTCCCCCATCTCGCAGTTTTTCCCGGGCCTCTTCTATGGCTGATACCGGATTATTAAACCACTGCATGGTAAGGCTTGAAATAATCAGGGCGCAATTGCGGGCGGCTATGGCCTCTCCGTCCATAATCAGCCAGGCGGGGGGCGGACTATGGACGGAGGAGGCAAGATTACGCCGACATTGCTGTATCATACCCTGAGCCATATCGGTGAAGATGAGAGGGAAATCAGGGAAGGCCGCCGATAATTTCCGGCTCAGTCCGCCGGTGCCGCATCCAATTTCCAGCACCGGGCCTTCCGGCAGCTTACCGGCTTGGGGCAGGAGTCCTGCCAGCGTTATAAGACTCTTCTTTTGTACCAGCGCAAATTTATCGTAATTCGCGGCAGCCTGGGAAAAGCTCTGGGCAATACGTCTTTTCATTGGGGGCGTGTTTACGCTTGATTCAGAAATTATTGTTTTCCATGATGAGCCGCCAGCATTCACCGGGATGAGTAAACGGCAGGCCGTGTCCGGCTCCGGGTATAATCCGGAGACTGCTCATCGGCAATAATTCGTGGAGGATATGGGCTCTGACCTCAGGGACAATGCGGTCTTCAGAACCATGTAATATGAGACAGGGCCTGCGGGCCAATTCTCCGCTGTCAAGTTGACTTTTGTCTAACAGCTCAAGGTCTTTGGTTATAAGTTCAATATTCAGCCTACCATCAACCGGCGGGGGGAGTGGAGAGGCGCAATCCCGATAAAAATCGGCCAGCAGGGCCTGCGGATTACTGGTCAGACGCTGCCTCATTCTTTTAATATGCCGGCGGCTGAAACGTCCCTCCTTGGCTCCGCTGCCGTGAAAGTGAATAAAACCGCTGATTATCACTAAAAAATCAATCTCATTAAACCAGGGCTGACAAAAATGAAATCCCAGTGAATGGCAGATCATTAAATTTAGGCCCGCTTTATTGAAGCGCGGTGTACTGCCTTTGCCCCAATAGCCTCTGTCAAGATAGACAGGATTGTAATCTTTAAGCAGTTCTGCCCAGGGCTGCCAGGTGGCGGCATGCAGACCCCAGCCATGCTGAAAAAAAATATTT
>CAZSOB010000142.1:0-4208 GCA_964608155.1 uncultured Desulfobulbia bacterium | reverse complement strand
CTCGGCGCCGATATGGGGGTGAGAGGTACCGGCACGGGCCCCGATATCCGGGAGAAAACATGCAGCCGGGAAAATGCCGCCCAGGTTTTAAACCAGGAATTAACCACGCTTATAGAGGAAGGAGGACTCGCCCCGGGCAATATAACTATTCTTTCTCCGAACCAGTTCCATGACTCCTGCGCCTCACTCCTGCCCAAACGAATTCGCGAAAAAATTGTTATTCTGGATGAATTCGCCATACGCTCCCTGCCGCTGAAACAGATCAGTTTTGGAGAAATAGCCAACTTCAAGGGTTTAGAGAATGAGGCCGTTATTATTGTCGATCTCGCGCCGCCGGATATGGCAGAGGATCTGACAATTAACTACGTGGGCATGAGCCGCCCCCGCGCTCTACTTTCACTCATTTATGCTATTTAGGAATAGATGTCCCCCTATATTCTACTATTATTCTAATCTAATCTATAATTAATTCTTTCTTAACAGAATTCTAACATACACCATGTAATATCAAGCCAGTTTTTGAGGTGACTGTCTCTATTTAAAACAAAGGTAACTTGTTCAGTTGCGCACCTGAATTGCTACCAATAAAAAGTATTATAGAGGCCGCCGCAACTTTAGCATGAATTTTAATTACCCAAAAGGAGAATACTGGCTATGGAATTTTTAAGAACAGGAACTAAAATAATTTTGTTGACCATGGCGCTGGCAATTGGCTTTTCTTACCAGGCAACTGCCGGAGTCACAATAAACGGGGCAGGGGCCACCTTTCCATATCCCGTTTATTCAAAATGGGCCTATACATATAACCGCCTTACCGGGGTGCGGCTGAATTATCAGTCCATAGGCTCCGGCGGCGGCATCAAGCAGATTGAGGCCAAAACGGTTGATTTCGGGGCCTCTGACGCGCCCCTGAAACCCGCGGAACTCGACAAATACGGCCTTATGCAGTTTCCCATGATCATGGGCGGCGTGGTGCCGGTCGTCCATCTAAGCGGACTCGCTTCAGGTAAGTTGAAGTTAAGCGCCGCTAATCTTGCCGATATATATCTCGGCAAGATCACCAAGTGGAATGATTCCCGGATCAGCGCCAACAATCCCGGCCTGACTCTGCCCGCTGCCGACATCACCGTAGTACACCGTTCCGACGGCTCCGGCACTACCTGGATCTTCACCAATTACCTGAGCAAGGTAAGCCCTGAATGGAAAAAGGATGTCGGTAATAACAAGGCGGTGCAATGGCCGGTGGGCATGGGCGGCAAGGGCAATGAGGGCGTCGCGGCCTTTGTCCGTATGGTAAAAGGCTCCATCGGTTACGTTGAATACGCTTACGCCCTGCAGAACAAGATGACAGTTACCCTTCTGCAGAATCATGATGGTAATTTCGTGACACCCACATCTAAAAATTTTCAATCTGCCGCGGCAGGGGCCGATTGGGCTCACGCTAAAGGCTATTATATGGTATTGACTAATCAGCCGGGAGCCTCGTCATGGCCAATTACCGGGGCATCATTCATTTTGATGTATAAAAATCAAACCAAACCGGCACGGGCCAAAGAGGTTCTTAAGTTCTTTGCATGGAGCTACAAAAATGGTGCCAAGGCAGCCATGTCATTGGACTACGTGCCCATGCCGGCCAAAGTCGTCAAAATGGTTGAAGATACCTGGCGGAGTGAGATACACGGCCCCACAGGTGAAGCAATCTTTTAAGCTGGTCTTCTAAACTTACAGGCCGCAGAAAAAATACATTATCCCATCGAAGTTCACACAGACCCTGAGTAAGCGCTTCCCCAAAACATAACGCTTGCCCGGGGTCTGTGTTTTCCCGGCTTGTTATTTTGGGACGATTATTTTTTCTGCGGCTTTGTTATTTTCAACATCGCATTAACGTAGAAAAACAGCTATAATGCCCCAAGTGGATTATAACAATTGCGGTAACAGTTTATTTGTCTTTGCTTCTAAGTAACCAAATTCGCAACATATTGAATTTGTTACTTTTAAACTACAGGCCGGGTTCGCCTGGTTGTTTGGCTGAATAATTACTAATCATGACAGATCATAACAAAACAGCCTTGGGAGACAAAATATTTAAGGGCTTAACCGCATTTTTCGCGGCAGGTATAGCCCTGATTTTTATCGCGATGATTGTGGCCCTCTGGCAGCAGTCGCAGCCCTCCATAAAGGCTTTTGGGCTGTCATTCTTAACAAGTATGCAATGGAATCCGGTAACGCAGAAGTTCGGGGCTTTAATCCCGGTTGTCGGCACCCTGGTCTCCACCCTTATCGCCCTCTTTTTCGCCATTCCGATAAGTATCGGCATCGCCCTCTTTCTGGCGGAACTGGCGCCGCAATGGCTGCGCGGCCCCTTTGGCACAGCCATTGAACTTCTGGCCGCTATCCCCAGTATTGTTTATGGGATGTGGGGGCTCTTTGTCCTCTCCCCCATCATGGCGAACTATGTCCAGCCCTGGCTGAAAAGCTGGCTCGGTTTTATTCCTCTGTTCGCCGGGCCCGGTATGGGGATTGGTATGCTGACGGCCGGCCTGGTGCTGACCCTGATGATCATCCCCTTTATCTCTTCCGTGGTCAGAGATGTTTTCCTCATGGTACCCCAGCCCCTGAAAGAGTCCGCTTACGGCCTGGGCTGCACCAACTGGGAAGTGGTCAGGGATATAATGATCCCCTATGGCAGAAAAGGAATTGCCGGAGCGGTCTTCCTCGGTATGGGGCGGGCCCTCGGTGAAACCATGGCCGTGACCTTTGTTATCGGCAACTCATATCATCTTTCCTGGTCATTGTTTGCCCCCGGTAATTCCATTGCCTCCACCCTGGCCAATGAGTTTACCGAAGCTGACGGCCAGTTATACATGTCTTCCCTTATTGAACTGGGGCTTGTTCTCTTTCTCATTACCTTTGTTGTTCTTGGCCTGGCCCAGTTATGGCTGAGGAGTAAAAAAGTGTAACTATTCAGCTGCACCCAATCTGAACAGTTACACTCCTGTGGTTATTGCCACTTTTAGACATCACACTGAATAATTACAAAAAAGTATGATTATCAGACGCCGTAAATTAATCAACGCCTCAGTCTTAACGATTTCCTGCCTCGCCGCCTTTGGAGGCCTGTTTGTCCTGATCTGGATTCTGACGGATGTAGTTTTAAAGGGCGCCGGGGCCATAAACTGGTCATTCTTCACCCAATTACCCAGGCCGCCGGGAATGAGCGGCGGCGGCCTGGCCAACGCCATTGCCGGCACCTTTCTCATGACCGTGACCGCGGCGGTTATTGCTGTCCCCTTCGGCATAATGGCAGGTACCTATCTTGCGGAGTTTGGTGATAATCTCCTCGGGCGGGTGGCCCGTTTTTTATCCGATATCCTGGTTTCTGCCCCCTCGATTGTGGTCGGTGTTTTTGTCTATCTTATCATGGTCAAGACCTTAGGGCATTTCTCTGGCTGGGCCGGGGCTGTCTCTCTCGCCATTATTATGCTGCCAGTGGTCAGCCGCACTACGGAGGAGATGTTGAAGCTGGTCGGACCGGAGATGCGGGAGTCGGCCCTGGCCCTCGGAGCCCCATATTGGCGGATGATGGCCGGAGTTATATTCCGGGCTGCCGGGCCGGGGATCGGCACTGGAGTAATGCTGGCCGTGGCCAGAGTTGCCGGAGAGACAGCGCCGCTTTTATTTACATCCCTGAACAGTCCTTACTGGATGCACAGTATGAATGAGCCCATAGCTAATTTAACGGTTGTCATGTTCAATTACGCCATGAGCCCCTACGATGACTGGCATGTTCAGGCCTGGGGCGCGGCCCTGCTCATAACCTCAGCGGTTTTGGTAGTAAATATTTTTACCCGTTTAATTCTGGGCGGCAAAAGAAGGAGATAAACTCGAAATATGAAGGCCAAAACTGGAAATAATTGTCAAAATCATTTTGATTCGCACCCGTCTGGTATGAAAGAGGTAAGACTGTCGGTTCGTAACCTCAATTTTTATTACGGCGACAAGCAGGCGCTGTTCGACAACACCTTAGATATTGCGGCTAATAGGGTAACCGCCTTTATCGGCCCCTCCGGCTGCGGTAAATCCACCCATATCCGGACATATAACCGAATGTTCGAGTTGCACAAGGGCTTTAGGGCTGAAGGCGAAATTTTGTTGGACGGGGTTAATATTTTAGACCCCAAGGTTCCAGCCCTGACCCTCCGTCACAA
>CAZSOB010000141.1:0-4251 GCA_964608155.1 uncultured Desulfobulbia bacterium | reverse complement strand
ATTCGTAATGCTCTTGCCATTTTTTGTAAGTTAGCAAAGCCGGGAATATTGTCAAGGATAAAGATTTGACCCCCCGGTGGGCAGGTTATAGTGGTAAGCAATTGCAAGACTACTCTCAGACTCAGCAAAATTACGGGGGTCAGGATTGAGAGGTCATTCCCCATCTACGCAGACTTAAAGAGCTTACAGCTGCCACCATACCGAAGGTTAACATGCTGATAATCAGAGGCAGACCGTTGGTTTTAAAAAGGTCGAGTACAAAGACCTTCACTGCCGCCGCCGCCACCAGGACGACAGCAGTAATCAGAATCTCCTTGTTGCGTAGTTTAAGGGCGATAATCATCAAAGTGATAATCCCAAGATTAAGGATAACACTTCGGGCACAATAGAAAGCGCCTTGATAATCCGGCAAACTTTGGCTCAAAACGGCATAGACCCCAAAACGAAACAGGACATAAAACTGCAACAGACCGATCCAGAGCAAAATAATAGCGCTGTAATCATGTTTATCCAAAAAATACAGTAAACCGGGATTAGGGGCAGGCTTGTGCCGGCGGCACCAGCGATAACACCACAGAGAGAGCAGGGCCAAAAAAAAGCTGCTGGCCATACCAATTTGATAGGGCGTGGCAACAACCGAGAAATTACCATTTTTGGCGCCCCAGGAAATAACAACGGTCATGAAAATATAGGCAATGGCCCTGGTGCCGCCACTCTGCCAGGACACTGAACGAACCAGAAGAACAGCGGCGGCGGCAAACATCAGGGGCAGAGCCAGAAGGCCGGGAACCGCGGTGGCCAGTCCCTGCACCAAAAGGACAATAGCGGCCACCACAAATTCCTTGCCACATTTTCCTCCCTCATAGTGCTTTACCATCCAGGCAGCCAGCAGCATATAGGCGGCGGAAACAACGACCGCAGCCCAGCCCAAAACCAAAACGCCCCCGCCCAGCCAGGGAATAAGCACGGCATACAAAGCAAAATAAACCCCTCCAGCAACAACTACCGGCAACAGATTATGGAATATATCCCGCTCCATGCGTCCTGCTCGGTTGGCCCACAGTGTGGTATAAGTGTAAAAGGCCCAGAACATAAAGAGCAGGATGGGAAAGAGGTACAGGCCTGCCGACGGCAGATCAGCGGATCTGCTTAAAAGGTCAAAATTCAGTTTAAAGGAAAGTATAGCCCAGAACAGGAGCGCTATAAACAGAGCATGCCAGCGCAGGGCATTACTACGCCCCCGCCGCGCCGCAAGATGACCAAGCACGACATGGGTAAAAATCAGCAGGCCCAGAAGCGGAAAATTAGGATTGGGAAAATCAATGGCAAATCCACTGACAACGGTTCCCCACAGGGTGACAAAAAGTGTGATTTTGGCTTGATAGTAAATAGCGGCACTTCCCAGGCTCAGAGAAGAAATTATAAGTAACAGACAGGCGGCGGTATTGCTCAAGGCCGCGAATTTTCCATGCCCCTCCACGAGTACCGCCAGAAACAGCAGAATGCCGCAAAGTGAAAATACCGGCGCCAAACGGCTGTTACGCCCGTAGAGATATATGCCCGCCGCAATCAGTCCCGCGGCATAAATAAGACCGATATAGGTACCAATCACATGCTCCAGCATACCGTTATCAGTCAAAGTGCGAAGCAAAAGAGCAAAAACGAGCATAAATGAGACCGCAGCCAGACGGGGCAACAGATCTTGACCCATTTTCGCCCAGGAGCCGGCCTCCGCCGCCATTACCCGTGGAGCGCCAGTCTCGTTTCCTCCTTTATCACCAGCTTTATGTTGATTTCCCCCGGCAGCCAGCCCATCCAGCCGCAGGTGAAGCCTCTTAACCTGTTTCTTGACTAATGACAGCTCCGCCGTTAAAAATTCAACTCTGCCCTCCAAAGATCCGAAAGAACCAGCCATAATCACCCCGCATTCTTCATCAGAAATCCCCCCTTCAGAGGGATCAGATAACAACCCATTAATGAATTAAAAATAAAAAAATTATTCCTTGCGTATTTCAAAACTTCATCGTATTCTAACCGGCCATACTACATGGTAGTACACTACTTTGTGGCACTATACAATGTGGCACACCACAAAGTGGTATAAATAAATTCCATATTTTAATGTCGTTGTCAAGAAAATCGACTGTTATTTTTTTATTGTAAAGGCAATTAACAGATAACTTAACCAAGGAGGTAGCGTATGAAAAACCATGTCTGGCGGCCTTTCGCAGTAGCGATTGCCGCCATAGCCATTCTTTTGCTGGTACGAGCAAAGATGGTACCAGCAGATTTTGGGGTTCACGGTAAAAGTTTTACCTATAACTTTTACCGTTTAGGGGCAATATCCGACTGGAAAGCCATGAAGGTTCACTACAAAGGTCGAAAGTACTGCCAGCAATGCCACGAGGAAAAGTTCAAGGCAATCATGGCCTCCCCGCATAAGATAATCCAATGTGAAAATTGTCACGGCCCAGCTATCGATCATCCCGACAATCCGGAGACCCTGCCCATAGATACCAGCCGCGGCCTCTGTCTGCGCTGTCATACCGGTCTCCCATACAACTTGAGTAACCGGGCTGATCTGCCAGCCATTGATCCAGGCACCCACAACCCAGGTAAGGACTGCGTCAACTGCCATAATCCGCATAACCCCACTCTGGAGGACATGAAATGAGTTGCAGCCGAAGAAAATTTCTAAAAAATGCCTTCACCGGCAGTATCGCGGCCAGTCTGCCCTTAACTGCCTTTAAGTTTTTGAACCCGGCAGAGGTTCATGCCTCCATTGGCGATGCCAAGGTACGCTGGGCTTTTCTCGTTGATGTCCAGAAATGTGTGGGTTGCGGCTTCTGTGTCAAGGCCTGTAAGCTAGAGAATGACATCCCCTATGACCTGCCGGTTACCAGAACCTGGGTTGAGCGGTATGTCATAACCAAGGACGGCAAGGAACATATTGACAGCCCCATGGGCGGCAGGGACGGCTATACCTCTCCGGTAATTGATGGTGATGATATTAAACCGGATGATATTCGCAAGGCCTACTTTTTACCGAAACTCTGCAATCAATGCGAAAACCCGCCCTGTGTCCAGGTATGCCCGGTGGGCGCGTCCTTTCAGACCAACGACGGCGTGGTGTTAATTGACCGTACCTGGTGTATTGGCTGCGGCTACTGCATCATGGCCTGCCCTTACGGGGCAAGATTTTTTCATCCAAAATACAAGGTGGCAGATAAGTGTACCTTCTGCTATCACCGCATCTCTAAGGGTATGAAAACGGCCTGCGTCGATGCCTGCCCCTTCGGAGCTCGGAAGATTGGCAACCTGAAGGATCCCGATGATCCAGTCACCAAGATAATTACAACGGAGAGGGTCTCAATCCTTAAAGATGAATATGGCACCAAGCCACAGGTCTATTACATCGGCCTGGATGAGAGTGTGAGGTAAAAATATGACGCCACAATTATTTGTAGATGGTTTGAGTTGGACCACCAAAAGCGGCTTTGTCTATCCCAACGAGTTCATTTACTGGAGTATCCAGATTGTCCTCTATCCATACATGACCGGGCTGGTGGCGGGGGCCTTTGTCCTCTCCTCGCTTTATCACGTCTTCGGGCAGAAGGATTTACGCACTATTGCCCGCTTCTCGCTGGTATTTTCATTGGCCTTGCTGCCTGTGGCCATGATGCCGCTTCTTTTTCATCTTCAGCAGCCATTACGGGGCATGGAGGTTATGTTCACCCCCCATTTCACCTCGGCAATTGCCGCCTTCGGTATAGTCTTTTCCACCTATGCCGTCATTGTTTTAACTGAGATATGGTTTGTTTACCGCCGATTTTTTGTGGAACAGACCATCGCCCTCAAGGGTAAGCCCGGCTTTAGCAATGGGGCAATGCGGATTATCTATAACATCCTGACTCTTGGGGCCTACAACTTAGCCCCTGATGCTATTGCTGTTGACAAAAAGACGGTAAAAATCATGGCAGGCATTGGTATCCCGGTAGCCTGCTTTCTGCATGGTTACGCCGGCTTCATCTTTGGCTCGGTAAAGGCCAATGCCCTGTGGATGTCGCCACTCATGCCGGTAATTTTCATCGTGAGTGCCGTGGTTTCCGGTATCGCCCTTTGTATGTTAACCTATATCATTATTATGGAGTGGAAGAAATTCAGAGCTACTCTGGCGAGGGGCCGGGGTGATGAGACGATCAAGAAATTGGGCGGCGTTGAGATGGATGTCATGATCAAGACTAAACGCTA
>CAZSOB010000140.1:0-4262 GCA_964608155.1 uncultured Desulfobulbia bacterium | reverse complement strand
ATCCGGAATGGAAAAGCAGCCGCATAGATTTTCAGCCCTGGCCCTATCCATCGGCTACCCGTTTTATTACCCGTGCCATGCGGGATACCCTGGTTGAGGGCGATCATAGCTTTTTATTTCGCCTCAAGCCGGAACAGGCTGCTTTGGAGCTGGTGGATTATAAGTTTGTTAAAAAGGCCATTGACCTAATGGGCGGCCTGGGACGTTTCGGGGAATTTAACTTTACCAGCCCCTGGGACCGGGAAGAAGTAATTGCCATATGATGAATATTTTGCATTTCTGGCGCCAATATTTTATTAAACACAGCCGCTTTTGCCAGGCGGAGGATTGCGGCCAAATATTAGGACTCTACCGTATTTATTATATTTTGGGCGGCTTGGCGGTATTTTTTGCTGTCTGGATTGTCGGCGGTTATCTAATCTTCAGCCGTCCGGACTTTAGCCAATTTTCTGGTTTTGAACCTCTGCCCACCAGTAAAGCCTTAATCCGCCTGCTGGGAGACAGGCAGTTCTGGGATTCAGTTGTGGCCAGCCTGCGGCGCATCGGGGTTGGAATAGGTATTGCCTTTATAATCGGGATGCCCTGTGGCTTGTTTATTGGCTATTACCGCAAACTGCAATTGGCCTCCTATACCCCTATTCAGTTTATCCGGATGATAAGTCCTTTGTCCTGGATGCCCATTGCTCTCCTTATCTTTCCATCATTTGAAACGGCCATTTATTTTCTTATTACCATGGCTACTGTCTGGCCCATCATGCTTAACACCACCATGGGGGTTTCCAGGGTTAATAAGCAATGGCTGCAGATGGCCCGTATTCAAGGGGCGGGCTCCGGGGCGATTATCCGGCGGATTATTCTCCCGGCCTCAATACCCTATATCCTTACCAGTCTGCGTCTCGCCTTGGGGGTAGCGTGGATTGTTCTGGTGCCGGTGGAGTTTCTGGGGGTCTCAAGCGGCCTGGGTTATCTGATAAACGATGCCCGTGACACCATGGAGTATGACCGCCTGATGGCTATTGTCATGGCCATCGGCATCATCGGTTTTTTGCTCGACGGCTCCATTCAATTACTGAGACGCCTTTTCCGTTGGTATTGGGTATGATTGCAAGCCGGGAATGGCTGTCTACCTAAAGTGAAATTATTTTACCATTTTGATATTTAAATATCTGGGGGCCCATTTCCTGGCGCAATAATAATTTTTGCTCGCCGAACTGGATGGTACAGCCCGCAAAGATGTGTTCAGTAATTCTTATTCTGGCATCCTCTAAGATATGTTCTATCTCTTCATTAATCTGTCGCCGCTCTTTTTTTAACGCCTGTGCCTCTTTTAATATCTTATTAAAGATGGTTAATAATTTCAAAAACGGCTTTTTCTGCTCCGCGGCGAGGGGGGCAAGGTAGGCTTTTATTGCGTCATCATTGGTGAGATCAAAGGGCAGTGTCCGTGATATTCTGGCCATACCCTCCCGGCATTGAATAATTTTGCTCTCTATTAGCCCTTTTTTACGGAGCAATTCCGGTTCTGGTTTGATGGCCAGGGTAGTCTCGGCATTGGAGGGGCTGCCGGCGGTACTGGTCTGAATCTCTTTGGACGAACAGATAATTCCGCCCGCGGTACGGCCACTTTTTTTGTTTTGCCCCTTTAATATTGAGATAGAGCCAAAGGCGCGGATAACGGCATTAAAGGCGTAGCTCGCGGTTACCGCGTTCCCGCGCACCAAAATTTCGGCATCCTGAATAAAGGCGGCATGAAGATTGCCCATGACAATAATTCGGCTGTCGGCACCCATAATACCATGGCCGATAATGAGATCACTCTGGGCTATGATCTGGGCGCCATTCTCTACTCCGCCCTTAATCTCAAGATTACCATGGGCCTGAACCTTAAAACCTGGCAACACCGAACCTGTAATTATCAGGGCTGATTTTACGTCAAGATTACCAGTCTCATAATTAACATCACCGTTAACCTTAAAAATATCAGTAATAGTGAGGTTGTTGCTGATAAAATTTACATTGCCGGTTCTAACGGCGTAATAGAGGGCATTATCTTCATCCATCTCTATCCGGATGCTGGTATCGGTGGTTATTTTTAAATCTCGGCCGTCATAGGCCTTGATGGTTTTAGCAAAGAGATTGAGACCGTTTTTGCCTTTTTTGACTAATTTCTTCCGGGCCACCAACATTCCCTCATTCACGCTGACCACGGCGTTTCTTTCCCGGAGATCTATGGAGCCGTCGGCCCGCAGTTCTCCGGCTTTTTTATCCATCTCAATTTCGAGGCTGAATTCAGCGTCCCGGCCTGGTTTGGGGGGGATGGCGGCGGCTATTTTCACCATTTTTGCCACCGTGTTACCATCCTTTAAACTCTGGCAGAGTTTATGAATGAGGAATTTGACCTGACAGGCTTCAATTACACCAATCTTTTCTAATAACAGTTCAATATGCTCCGGTTCAGGATAACGGGGGCCGCCTATCTGGGGCATATTAATATAAAAGGCCAGCATCTTGTCAGGCGTGATCCAGATGGGCGGCAGGAGTTTGAAGACATCGTTTTCGACCAGGAGATAACCGTAGGTTACGGCTCTAATAACCATCTTCTCGCGATCGAACTCCACATTCTGGCCGGCCTCTGGCATTGGTTCCTCTAAGGGTGGTATATTCTTACCCAATATATCCACGCCTGGCTCGGCCTCGGAGTTTTCTTCAATATGAGCTATAATGTCACCGGGCTTTAAGGCCATTACCCGCACCGAATCATTGGTCACCATATCCTGCTCCTTGGCGTTTAATATGGCAAGCAGGCGGGCGAAATCGAATTTAAAGCCGCCAGCCGTCCAACTGCCGTCGCTTAACCTCTGTAATTCGTTGTAAATAACCATGCGGCGGCGGCCCGGACGGCGGCCTTGGGCGACAATCACCGCCTTGGCCTCTCCAGCTATTGGCGAGGCCAAGGCCTTTTTCAGGGGCTCCAGGTCAATTCCGGTATTGACTCCCAGCTTTTTCAGGGCCGTCTCAACTTCAGGCAGGGCTGGCAGTTGATCCGCAGCCCCTACCCTTAAAATGGCCTCCATCTTATCCGCGCTTAAGCGCAGATTAAGCTCACTAATTGTTTGGGCCTGTTTCTCTTCTGACGGTAGGGGGGGAGACTTATATTCAGCACCTTTATTATTTTTTTTGATGCTTTCGAGATATAGGTCATCAAGAGAATCAATGGATTTTTTTCCGCAGCGGGCACTCAAGGGCTTATGCTCCGATATTGTTCAAAATATTATCGAGGGACGATTCAATGTCGTCATAACTGTCATAAAGACGGCAATCCTTAATACCAATAGCTGCCTGCACACAAAATATGGAGAGGGTGTGCAGTTCAGCGGCGCTCAAGGGCTGGGTTGCTTCCCTTTCTACTGCGAGAACACCAAGTGTTTCATCATTTTTTTTAATTGGCAGCAGACAGTAGAAAACGCCATCCGTTTCTAAAAAAATCTTTTCCTCATTATTTTCTATTAACTTGCCGGCGGCCTTGGCGGGTGATAAATCACCCGCTTCTTTTTCGGTAAAATTTATCGCCATACTGGCCTGAGTAACAGCACCATCCACCATGATATAGAAGGCTGCTCCACTTACCCCGCAGACCTCTATAATCACCTCTAAAATTTCATGTAACAGCTCTTCTAAGGGATGAATTGTCATGAGAAAACGCTGTACCCGGTCTCGGCCCTTCAATTCTCGCACCTTACCCTCTAATTCGGCGGTTCGTTGGCGCACCTTTTCTTCGAGATACTCGTTTACCTGCTCAAGCTGGATATTTTTATTCATTAACTCCTTGTTAAGACGTACGTTCTCAGCTTTAAGGGCCACCAGCTTTATCGCTTCGTCAATGGTGTTTCTTAGCTCTTCATCATCCCATGGTTTAAGAATATAACGATAAATTCCACCCTGATTAATGGCCTCCACGGCGGATTTTATATCGGCGTAACCGGTGAGAACCAAGCGGATACTGTCGGGCAATAACTCCCTGACCCGGCGCAAAAATTCCGCCCCGTTCATTTCCGGCATCCGCTGGTCGGAGATAATGACCGCAGGTCGCAGGCCGTTATTAATTAAATCAAGACCCTCTCGGCCGCTGATAGCGGTATGAACTTCATAGTCTTCATCTATAAAGAGCCGGGCGAGGGCCTTTAAGATATTTTCTTCATCATCCACAAACAAGATTACTGGTGCCATTGCCAGCTCCTCTATGTAATTTTTATACTAATTTT
>CAZSOB010000139.1:0-4296 GCA_964608155.1 uncultured Desulfobulbia bacterium | reverse complement strand
ACCTCACCCCCATTAGTGAGAGAGCCGTATTCTCTGGTTACAACCCAGATATTTTTAAGCCGCTCTCTTTGTTCTTTACCCATATTTCTTTACAGACCCTAATCATAGATGATGCTGGGATAACGAGCCAGTAATTCCTCGGTTTTCTCATCTAAAATATCGGCCACCTCGTGGATCTGATACTCACAGCCGCACTGCCGGCAACGCATCCTCACCCGCCAGCATGAACGCGCTACCTCCAACTCCCCTTGACATTTCTTGCATTGCATGGCCATTTGCCGCCTCCCGCTCAGTCGTCCACCAATTCGGCCTTGGTAAATATAGCCTTTAAAGGATAACCAGCCTCCTGCAGGGTCTCGGCCCCGCCCTCCTGGCGGTCAACCACGGTAATAACCAGCCCGATCTTATAGCCCTGGCTCTCCACCCGCTCAATAACCTTGAGCAGGGTGCCGCCGGTGGTAACCACATCCTCAAGCAGGGCCACCGCCGCCCCGGCCGGAATATTGCTCTGACCCTCAATATAGGCGCCGGTGCCGTGGCCCTTGGCCTCCTTCCTGACAATAAAGGCGGGAATGGGACTCTTCTCAAGATAACTCACCAAAGAGACGGCAGTGACCAAGGGATCGGCCCCCAGGGTCATACCGCCCACCGCCCCGATGACCGGCTCAGTGTCGGCAATAATTTTATAGATTAAACGGCCGCAGAGATAGGCCCCTTCGGCATCCAGGGTCGTCTGCTTGCCATCGACATAAAAATCTGAGGTCCGGCCGGAGGTAAGGGTAAAGGTACCCTTACGATATGACTTTTGGAGAATAATCTCCTTTAAACGCTGTTTTTCCTGCTCCATATATCACCTGTATAGATAATTTTTCAGATTAGCCTCTTGATTAATCAACGGAACGATCCGGCCCTCGGCAGAACTCATCACCACCATCACCCCCGGCCCGTGCCCGGCCAGGACGCAGTCGGAATGGACCACAATACCGATTACCAGCCCGCCGGTCTTGTATATCCGGCCATAGGCGGCGTAGGCATCGGTAATAGCCACGAAATCACCAAGGCGAAGATCGGCCAGACCGAATTCCGTAACCGTCGGTTCGTCAAAGAGTTGGATATCGTAATCACCGCTATGACTGTGGGTAGAGCCGATACCGGAGCCCATAATCCGGGCCGGAATAATACTGGTCACCGGAAACTCCAAGTGCCCGACTGCCAGGCGCAGGGGCAGAGATTCAAACAGTTCGGGATCAATATTCATCACCCTGATCTCAGGCAGCTCAAGCATCCGCAGCCCACAGCCCCAGGCCTTGATCTGAATCTTATCACCAATAATCAGACGCTCCAGCACCTCCGGGGCAAAATCCAGCAGAACATGCTCAATACCGCCATGCTTGCCGGTTACCCGCCCCGTCTCACCCTTGGCCTCACCGGAAACCACGGTGGCGGTATTACCGGCGCAGGCAAACTGGTTTAAGGCCCGGTTAGGGCCGTCCTGACCGCCGAACTTGGTGAAATTGCTGATGCTGACCCCAGGTTCCACATGATCGGCGAACATGCCGCCAGCCTTATCACCCACCCGCAGGTTATAAGTAATACCGCCCACTCCAGGGTAAATATCAGCCAGACCATCGGGCGACACCCGATAGGGATTCACGCCGCCGAGAGGTGAGGTAATCTCGCCTAAGACCGACTGACAGACCAGTTTTTCTTTATTAATTTTTATCATAGTCACTCAACAGTATCCGGTTAAAAACCAGCATTAATATCAACGGCTCTTCCAATAAACTTACGGCACTAAGAGGACTGATTTTATTTCCCCGGCTTTCGATTCGGGGACAGAATGATTTTCGCTGAAAAACGCGAAAAAAATTCAGTCCCCTTGGTGAAGAGGAAAAATTTATCTGTATCTCGGCATAAAACCGCCAACCAGTCTAAAGCAAAACCCTGACCAGACATCAGTGATAGTCATTATCAGACATTAAACCGAAAATTTATACAGTCGCCGTCCACCACCACATAGTCCTTGCCCTCAAGACGCCAGAGCCCCTGGTCACGGGCGGCGGCTTCACTGCCGCAGGCAATATAATCATCGTAGGATATAATCTCGGCCCGGATAAAGCCCCGTTCAAAATCGCTGTGAATCACTCCGGCGGCCTGAGGGGCCTTGGCTCCCACCTTAATAGTCCAGGACCGAGTCTCCTTTTCACCCACGGTAAAATAATTGGTCAGACCAAGAAGCTCATAGCCGGCCTTAATCAAACGGTTCAAGCCCGATTCATGAAGACCCATATCGGCCAGAAACTCTACCTGTTCATCGGCCTCCATGGCGGCCAGCTCCGCTTCAATGGCCCCGGAAATCAGCACCACCGGCGCCCCCTCTTCCGCCTCCACCACCTGGCGGAGCTTATCCACCATGGCATTGCCGGCGACAATTTCTTCCTCGAGAACATTAGCCACATATAGTACGGGCTTGGCGGAAAGCAGACACAATTCACGCCCTAATTTTGCGGCCTCATCCCGTAAGCCCTCATCCACAACCACGCTTCGCGCCGCCCGGCCCTGATCCAGGGCCTCCTGAACGGCCTCCAGTATCTTGAGCTGCCGTTGAGCTGCTTTATCACCCGAGCGGGCCAGGGCGGCGGTCTTTTTAAGCCGTCTGCCCACCACCTCGAGGTCGGAGAGAATCAACTCGGTGTTAATTACCTCCCGGTCACGCAGGGGATCAATACTGCCATCGACATGGACAATATTACCATCCTCGAAACAGCGCACCACGTGGGCGATGGCATCCACCTGGCGGATATGCCCTAAGAATTGATTGCCTAAGCCCTCCCCCTGACTGGCGCCGCTCACCAGACCAGCGATATCGACAAACTCCATCTGAGCGTTGACCTTGCGCCGGGTATGCACCAATGCCGACAGTTTATCAAGCCGGACATCCGGCACCGGCACCATCCCCACATTGGGTTCAATGGTACAGAAGGGGTAATTGGCCGATTCAATACCGGCCGCGGTCAGGGCGTTAAATATAGTGGACTTGCCAACATTGGGCAGCCCGACAATTCCGCAACGGAATCCCATTTATAGATTCTCCTATAGTCTATTTAGCATGATATCGACATAGACACCGGCCTGCCATTGGTAAAGCAACCAACTAATTGCGTAGTAATAAGTTGGAGTAATTCCATAGATCGCGCCTGTGAGCAGGTCGGGTTAATTTTATTCGTTGTGCAATATTATGTTGTTGCTTGTCTGGTACGCCTCTTGCCGCGAGTTTTTCTATGGTTATTTTATGAGTTCAAATAAATTTGATTGAGATGCTTTCTTATCAAGAGTAATGACATTTCCACAGCCGCATTCTTTTGCGGAAAATGCAATTATAAAATCGGAAAGATCGTAATTGTTTTTTCGGGCAAAATGGGTGAATTGTTGCAGCACCGATTGGTGTTCAAACTTTAATATGGGCATTAAGAGTAAGTCGCTTATTGATTCGATAATGTCGGCCCTAGATATTTCGTAAGCAGAGTCTAAGACCCAAATTAACTCGAGAACTACAAGTAAGGGTACAAACAGTTCACTATTGTTCGATTCAGTTTTTTTGAAAAGTTTGTATACTTTCTTCGATTGTGATTTGTCATCGCCAACAAGAAATCGAACAAGAACGTTTGTGTCTATTCCCTTCATCAGAATTTGGTTTTTATTCTGTTTTTGATAGCATTATTCATAGATTCAACCGAGACAGTCTTTCTTCCGGATAAGTGCAATTTCCCAAAAATATCATCAACTTTTTTGGAAATAGGCCGGATGAGTGCTTCTCTATTGTCTGTGACAATAATTTCGATCCTGTCACCAGTATGAAGTTTTAATGAATCTCGGATTTGTTTGGGGATAGTTACTTGTCCCTTTGTAGTTAGTGTTGCCAACGCCATATTTCCTCCTTACATTTAATTTTCATCTTACTTAATTGTAAGGAGCGAAATCTCCTTTGTCAATAGTTATCTCTAAGGTAACTTAGTCTAATTAGACCAAAATTCGCTGTAACTATTCAGCCAAACAAGCGGGCGCGCCCAGCCTCTATTTTAAAAGTAACAAATTCAATACGTTGCACATTTTGTTACTTGGAAGCGTGATGTCTAAAAGTAACAATAACCACCATAGTGTAACTTCAACCTGGCTTCAGGCTTTTAAGTTCAGCCAGGGCCCAGGCCGCCAGCTTTAGAAATTCCCGGCCCTCGGCAGACCGGCCATGCTTTAAACAGCCATTACCGTAAATCCGGCACTTGCGGGCCAGCTCCC
>CAZSOB010000138.1:0-4365 GCA_964608155.1 uncultured Desulfobulbia bacterium | reverse complement strand
TAATAACCGGGGCGGGAATCAGAGGCAAGCTGAATCAATATTCCATTGCCGGCAGGCCGTCGGTCTCCACCACCATCGGTAATAAAGGCCTTGATTACCAACACGGGGTCTCTGCTATAATTGCCGATAAAGCACCTGACTTTGCCCAGGCGGTAATTATGTTGTTAAATGATGAGACCAAAAGAAATACTATAGCGGCCCAGGCCATGATCCACGCCAAAGAGAATTACACCTGGGACAACCACCTGAAAAATCTCACCCAAATATACCGCACTTCATCTTCATAAGCGCCAATTTTAATGACCATTATTAATTTAACCAAAAGCCTTATAAAGCGCTGTATACTACTGCCCGGAATCCATCTTCTAAACCTGGATAAAAGCAAAAAGTTTGCCGTTTTTTTTAATTTCATTCTAACCGTACTGCCCGCATCAGAGGAAAACAGCAGGCGCCTCAAGGCCGAGTTCCTCGCGGATAACAGCCGTCACCCGCCAGCCGTGGAGCATGGCAGAACTTACAGGCCTGCCATGCCGCCTGACAGCGATCCGCTTTCCTATCCTCCAATACGATTAATCGCCTTCTATCTCCCCCAGTTTCACGCCATTCCGGAAAACAATACATGGTGGGGTGATGGTTTTACTGAGTGGACAAATGTCAAATCAGCATCTCCCCGGTTCTCCGGGCATTACCAGCCCCGCCGGCCGGGAGAACTGGGATATTACGACCTCGAAAACATTGAAGTAATGCAACAGCAGACAGAGTTGGCCAAACATTATGGGCTGGCCGGTTTCTGTTTTTATTTTTACTGGTTTGGCGGTAAAAGGCTCCTGGAAAAACCAGTCATGCAATATTTGGAGAACAAGAATATAAAACAGCCATTTTGTTTATGCTGGGCCAATGAGAACTGGAGCCGGCGCTGGGACGGTCTGAACGACCAAATCCTCATAGCCCAGGTTCATTCCCCGGAGGATGACCTGGCCTTCATCAAATATCTATCCAAATATTTAAAAGATCCGCGCTATATCCGGATTAACGACAAACCACTGCTGCTCGTTTACCGTCCCAGCTTATTACCCGCGGCCAAGGAAACCGCTCTGAGGTGGCGAACCTGGTGTGCAGCCAACGGAATTGGCAAAATATACCTTGCCTACACACAGTCATTCGAGACCGTCGACCCCAGACAGTATGGCTTTGACGCGGCCATCGAATTCCCGCCCAACAACTCCTCTCCCCCGTTAATTACCGGCCAAATACCAGAGTGCCGCACAGACTTCAGAGGCCAAATATATGACTGGAGAGTTTTCCACCAACGCAGCAAACGGTACAAACAACCGGAATACACTTTATTCAGAGGAGTTTGCCCGTCGTGGGATAATACGGCGAGACTCAAAAACAAGGGTACTGTTTTTCTCAACAATTCCCCCGGAGAATACCGGCAATGGTTAACCAACGCGATTTTCGACACCGCCGCCCGTTTCAAAAAGAAAGATGAACGGCTGGTGTTTGTAAACGCCTGGAACGAGTGGGCGGAAGGGGCTTACTTAGAACCCGACCAACAATTTGGCCGTTCATATCTTGAAGCAACCCGCGAGGCGCTCCATGAGGCAGCGAGAAAGATTAACGGCCGCCGCCTTATCCTGGTGGCCCATGACGCGCACCCGCATGGAGCGCAATTTCTCATCCTGCACATGGCAAAAAACCTGCACCAAGACATGGGATTTACCATTGATCTCCTCGTTCTCGGTGAAGGGGTACTCATTAAGGAATATCAAAAATACGCCAATGTGCATGAGTTGGCCGGGCTTAGCCCGCAAAGTGATGAGGTTGTCAGTCTAATCACCAGATTATTCAGGCAGGGCGTAAAATCAGCCGTCATTAACACAACAGTAAGCGGACTCATGGTGCCGATCTTAAAACAATGCGGCTTCAGAGTCATTTCATTAATCCATGAATTACCCCGGTTAATAAAGGACTATGACTTGCAGGAACATGTTAAGGCGATTGCCCAATACGCGGATAAGGTTGTTTTTGCCGCCTATCCGGTACAGGAAGGTTTTGAATCTTTTGCCCGACTGAATAAAGAACAAATAATAATAAGACCACAGGGGCTTTACAAAAAAAACACTATACAATCCTTGGAAATGATCCGGATCGCGCGATTATCGCTGCGTAAACGCTTTCATCTTGCCAAAGATTCCCAAATTATTTTGGGGGTTGGATTCGCCGATCATCGAAAAGGCATAGATATTTTTGTGCGCTCGGCTATCGAGATACTCCACGAAGGCCGCAAGGTATATTTTTTGTGGCTGGGTAATTTTGAGCCGCAATTAGAACAAGAAATTCAACAGGCAATAACCGAATCGGGCTTTGACAAATTTTTTATATTTCCCGGCCTGGATTATGACACCGACGTTTATTATGCCGGTGCCGACATATACGCCCTAACCTCACGCGAAGACCCATTCCCCTCGGTAGTACTGGAGGCATTGGATGCGCAGACCCCGGTAGTCGCCTTTTCTGCCGCGGGCGGGGCCGCCGAAATACTGGCAAGGGGGGGCGGCGTATTAGTTGATGAGATGAGCGACAGGGCTTTCTCGGCAGGGCTGATAGAACTTCTTGATTTCCCTGACAAGATCAAAGAGTTAGCTCGGAGCGGAAAAAGAATAATTGATGAGGGGTTTTCCTTTCGGAAATATCTTTTTGATCTTTTAGACTTAGCGGCTGCCGGCCTTCACCGTATTTCTGTTGTGGTACCAAATTATAATTACGGGCAATACATCAGAGAACGTTTACAATCCATTATCAACCAGAGCTATCCAGTCTATGAAATTATTGTCTTAGATGATGCCTCAACGGATAAGAGTTTGGAAATAATACAAGACAACCTTAAATTTCAGCCGATAGACTATCGGATAATTGGCAACAGAGAAAATTCAGGCTCTGTTTTCAAGCAGTGGAAAAAGGGCGTTGACCTGGCACAGGGCACGCATATCTGGCTGGCGGAAGCTGACGATTCATGTAGTGATGAGTTTTTAGATGAGGCGACGCGGGGTTTTAACAATCCCGGGGTTATTCTTAGTTATTGCGAGAGTAAACAGGTGGACAAAAACGGGATTATTATGGCAGATAACTACCATGAATACGTCGCCGATATTGATACCCGGCACTGGCAGTCCTCATTTGTAAAAGATGGTGCTGAAGAAATTGCCGAGGCGTTAAGCGTTAAAAATACTATACCGAATGTAAGTGGTGTAGTATTCGAGAGGAGCTGCTTAAAGACTGTTCTGCGGAAACACATTGAGTTAATTCAGACATATCGCGTTGCCGGCGACTGGCTAACCTATGTGCTGGTTTTAAAGTGTGGTAAAATTGCCTTTTCACCTCTGCCGCTTAATTTTCACCGGCGGCACCAAGAGGGGGTTACCATTGGCAGCTTTAACCAGGAGCAACTCAATGAAATTAAGCAAATGCAAACTTTTATCGCAGATAATTTTGATGTACCTAAGGAGAAATCCGAACTTGCCGAAAAATATATTATACGTCTAAAAAGGCAATTTGGCCTTATGGAGCTATAAGACGGCCCAATTAAACAGAAAGGGCAACGGATCACTTCTTCGACTATTCCACGACAATTCGCAGATTAGTCACGACCATTCCACGAACTATACCATTTTAGTCTTGCTACAGCCATCCTTTGCCGGTATCATTTACCTATGGATAGCATATCAAGGATATACAGCAAATTATTAGCCGATCATTTTGCTGATGGCTTGGAGATGGCCTTTATAGCCGGCCCCCGGCAGGTCGGCAAGACCACTCTGGCCCGCAATTTTCAGCAGGCAGCAGGCAACTATCTAAGTTGGGATAATGAAGAGCACCGCCGTCTTATTTTAAAAGGCCCAAGCCACGTTGCCGACTATTTAGGTCTGCAGGAAACACCCCTTATCATCTTTGATGAAATTCATAAATATTCTCATTGGCAGACCTTCATTAAAGGATTTTATGATACCTACGCCGTAGTGGCTGATATCCGAATTATTGTTACAGGCAGCGCCCGTTTAAATATTTACCGCAAGGGCGGAGACAGCCTCATGGGCCGTTATTTTTTATATAGAATGCACCCCCTTAGCACCGCCGAACTACTTCAACCGTCTTCAGGAAGCGAAATTACCGGGCCACCGATTGAGCTTACCGACGAAAAATGGCAGCGTCTGCTTAAATTTGGCGGTTTTCCACAACCATTTTTACGAGGCAATACCCGTTTCTATAATCGCTGGCAACGCTCCAGACTCAGCCAAGTTTTCAGAGATGATATTCACGATGTCGCCAAGGTCAGGGAAATCCGCCAGGTGGAGCTCCTGGCGG
>CAZSOB010000137.1:0-4413 GCA_964608155.1 uncultured Desulfobulbia bacterium | reverse complement strand
GGGATTCCTTGTCGCAGACAATGCTGAACTTGTCGCCCTGCTCGGTGCGGCATATTTGATCCTGACGTTCTTTAAGTATGGCTGATGACATGGCTTACTCGCAGTCTGAGGTTAAAAGGTTAACAACCCATAAAAGCAAGCCCTGTGCCAATTCAAATTGAATGTTATTTAATCTCGTAATATCAAGACGATATAGACAAGATGGCATTTTAAGCCAAGAGAAATTAAAGATATTCACACTGTAAGGAATCAAACAAAAAAGGCAGGATGTTGACATTTTTGTAAGCGGGTGATGAAGGACAGGAGAGACGGAAGTTATCACAAAAAACAGAAGGCAATTGATTGTTTTGATTTTGCCCCAAAGCGCTACATATATAAGGTACATACACGATTCGCTTTTATTACATTTTCGTTATTGTTTTAAACAATACCATACATTTATGGCAATTCAATAACGATCAGCGGGGCAATATCACATTTTATCGCCAATAGATATTATTATTTTATAACCTGTTAGATCAAGTGGTTATGCTATTATTATCGCCAAATGAACCGCTGTTGGCATCATAAGTGCTTAATAAACCTACAAACTTAGAAAACACTTCTTTTATAACTTTTACCAAGGGGGAGTACATTATGAAAAAGATTGAGGCAATCATTAAACCATTCAAACTCGACGATCTAAAGGAGGCGCTGGGGGAGCTGCATATTACCGGCATGACCGTATCCGAAGTCAAGGGTTTCGGCCGCCAGAAAGGTCATACCGAGGTTTACCGAGGGGCGGAATACGTCGTTGATTTCATACCCAAAATCAAGGTGGAAATTGTCATCAGCGAAGACCTCTGTGACCGGGTCATTGAGGCCATTATCTCCTCCGTCAATACCGGTAAAATTGGCGATGGCAAAATTTTTGTCATGCCCATTGAGTCCGTTTGCCGCATCAGAACAGGTGAGCGCGACAGGGACGCGATTTAAAACAACAAAGATAATTTTTAAGGAGATAACAATGCGCAAATTACTACTAACCATACTTTCCCTGGCAGTCTTAGTCGGTACCGCTTACGCGGCCAGCGACTCCGCTCCTACCATAACCTCAAACGCCGCGGCCATTAAGGGTGTGCAAACTAATCTCAATTATGTCTGGACGTTAGTAGCCGCTGCCCTGGTATTTTTTATGCAAGCCGGCTTCGCCCTGGTGGAAACCGGTTTCACGCGGGCAAAAAACGCCATTAACATCCTCATGAAGAATTTGATGGACTTCGTAATTGGCTCTCTCGTCTTCTGGGCTCTGGGTTTCGGCCTCATGTTCGGGGCTAATAATGGCGGCCTGTTCGGGACAAACGGCTTTTTCTTAAGCGACTTTCATGTTGGCGGCGACCCTTGGGTTCTGGCCTTCTGGATGTTCCAATGCGTCTTCGCCGCCACCGCCGCCACCATTGTTTCCGGCGCCATGGCTGAGCGTACCAAATTCAATGCCTATCTTATTTACAGCGCCGTCGTCTGCGCCGTCATTTACCCCATTTTCGGCAGCTGGGCCTGGGGAAGTCTCTTCCACGGCGGCGGCTGGTTGGAGCACATGGGCTTCATTGACTTTGCCGGTTCCACTGTAGTTCATTCCATCGGAGGCTGGGCCGCCCTGGCCGGAGCCATTGTTCTCGGCCCCCGGATCGGCAAATACGGCAAAGACGGCAAACCCCGCGCCATTCACGGCCATAACATCCCCCTGGCCACTCTCGGCGTGTTCATTCTCTGGATCGGCTGGTTCGGATTTAATCCAGGCTCCACTACTGCCGGAGATACCGATATTGCCATGATCTTTGTTAATACCAACCTGGCAGGTGCCGCCGGCTGCCTCACCGCCATGTTCACCTCCTGGATACTCTTCAAAAAGCCTGAAATTGGCATGACACTGAACGGCGCTTTAGCTGGTTTAGTCGCTATTACCGCCGGCTGCGCCAACGTAACCCCCACCAGCTCAATTATAATCGGCGCTATTGCCGGAATAATAGTGGTCTTCTCTGTATTATTTATTGACAGGATAAAGATTGATGATCCCGTCGGTGCCGTCTCGGTACACGGGGTATGCGGAGCCTGGGGAACCCTGGCCGCCGGCCTGTTCAATATCGGTGGACCTACCGCCCATCTCATCATCGCTCAGCTTACCGGAATCGGCACCGCCTTTGTCTGGTCTTTCGGCTGCGCCTTTATCCTCTTTAAGATTCTTTCCATGACTGTCGGCCTCAGAGCCAGCGAAGTAGAGGAAATTGAAGGTCTGGATATCCACGAGCATGGTGGACATGCCTATGACTTCTTAAGCACCAAACCTATATAAGACCATAGAACTAATTCCCATGTGTAAGGGGAGATTCCCCTTACACATAAATTTCAAACTTAAAAGGAGATAAGAAAATGATGTTAACCAGTAAAAAAATAGCCGGTGGACTCTTAGCTGCAACATTTGTTTTGGCTGTCAGCGCCGTTCCATCCTTCGCTGCCGATAAGCCCACCACTGATTTATCCGTCGATGCCTTAAGCAAATACGTTTGGCGGGGTTTTGAGTTAAGCCGGGACAGCATGGTTCTGCAGCCCTCCGTTACGGTGGAGTATAACGGTTTTTCCGCCAATCTATGGGGAAATCTTGACACTGACACCTACAGCGGCAACACCAATAACTGGACGGAAACCGACATGACTCTGTCCTATAGCCGAAGTCTGGGAATGGTTGATGTATCGGCCGGATATATATACTATGGTCTTGATAATGCCGATGACAGCCAGGAGGTCTATTTAAGCGCCTCATTAAACACCATTCTTGCCCCGACCTTAAGCGTCTACCGCGATTACGACAGCTTTCCCGGCTGGTATATAACCCTCGGCATCTCGCATTCTGTGCCCATAAAGGATAATATCGCCCTGGATCTCGGGGCTCAGATCGGCTACCTGTCAGCTGATGAGGCCAGCTCTTACGGCGAGGTGGTTAATGGTGCCCAGTCAACCACCGAGGCCTATAACGCCTTCCACGACGGCCTGCTCACCGCCTCTATCACATTTCCTATAAACCAGTATGTATCCATTACTCCTAAACTAAATTACTCTTTTCCGCTCACCGATGACGCCAGGGATCTAATCAAGGTAACCAGCCTTGGTTACGATCAAACAACGCAGAGTGGCGGCCACGACAGCTTCCTTTATGGGGGGATAAACGTCGACCTGTCCTTTTAATCCAAGAGGGGGGAGGCCCACTGGCCCCGGCCTCCCCCTTGTCTTATAAACTCTTCCGCCGCCAGCCCCTAAGCAAAGAAAATGAGTAAACACATCCTCATAATTCAGCAATCGGCAAACAAGATCCCCGGCAACATCATTAAAATAGCCGCCAGGCTTAATGTCCAGATCCGGATCATCAAGTTATGGCATAAAAATATGGCTATCCCCTCCTCCTTAAACAAATATGACGCCTTGGTGGTACTTGACGCCGCCCCCTCACCAGCAAATTCAGAGAATACAGGCCGCATAAAACAGGTTAAAGAAGTTATTACAAAATCGTTAGAAGATGATCGCCCCTTTCTTGGTATCGGCCGCGGCCTTCATCTCCTGGCCGCCCACTACGGGGCTGTCGTCGACGATAATTACACCCCGGACATCGGCTTTATTACCGGCTACCTTACCCATAAGGGCCGGGAGCACCCAATATTCAACAACCTCCCCGAGAAATTTCTGCTTTTTAAATGGCATCGTCAAGCTATTATGTCACCAACACCCGCCAACATTGATGTTCTCGCCTCATCTGTATCCTGCGAGTTCGAAGCCCTGTCCATCACCGGCCGACCGCATATCGTCGGTCTGCAATTCATGAACAACAGTGCCGCCCTCAAGGATGTAAAAAAATATATAATAAATGACAAAAATTGGTTATCTTCACATGACCAACAGGCTCTGCCAACCATAACCGACGAAGCCGCGCGGCTTGGCTCCATAGCCACTAACCATTTTAATGCCATTTTCAGTAACTTTATTAATATGATATAAAAAGCAGCGGTAACTTTTCCAGCGTTACGAGCAGCGGTCTGAATTTCGCCTGCAGCACAAAGATACATTTTTTAAAGGGATTTTTTTATGACTACCGCCGTCAGGAATAATAATAAATTCACCCTTATTTCACAGAAGAGCCCCTTCGCCACTTTAGACGCCCCCATGGAAAGCCGCTTGTTCTCTAAGCCCGCCAGGGAGTTCGCCCGTCAATTACGCGCCACAGGTCTGATAACTCAATATCGCATTATCAGGGCTCAGATCTTTGATTTTTTGACCATTAATTCCTTCACCGAAATTCTTCCCCTCCTAACCGACAAAAACCGCCGGGTCGAGATGAACCGCCGCAGCTCTCGGTTGTTAGGCAATATGTTTGGCTTACAGGGC
>CAZSOB010000136.1:0-4456 GCA_964608155.1 uncultured Desulfobulbia bacterium | reverse complement strand
AATCTCGCCCATCGTTACGAGACCGGTAAAACCGTCCGGGTCGGCCAAAAAAACGCGGCCTTTCTGTGGCAGGATAACCTCAGCCTCTACCGGCGCGACTATTATAGCGAAAACGTTGATGATCTTGATGTAATTAGTTTCAGCACCGGTCCCGCCCTGGTCATGATGAAGGACTGGCGGGCCAATGTCGCGGCCCAGGTCAGCTATCTCCGCCTCGGTAACAGAGATCTGGCCTGGTTTGCCTCCCTGCTGCCAAGTTACACCAAACAGTTTGCCAATGGGGCCTACCAGTTAAGCTTAGATGGTGATTATACCGTCAGAATCTATAAGCGGGATATGGATAAAGGTCGGAACAGCAACTATCTTTCAGGGCAGCTTTCAGTCGGCCACACTTTCGTCAGGGCCAGAGTTGGGTTGCTGGCCGGAGTACGTCTGTTCAGGGAAACCGCGGATGACACCATATACACCGATACCGGCCGGGACTTCTATGCTAGTATAAGCTGGCGGGCCTGGACCAACGGCGCGCTTTACGGCCGGATAAATGATACGCATTACAATTATGATGGTAAAGAACCCCTGTTTAATCTGTCCCGCCAGGAAAGAACACGCAAGTACACCCTGGGGATAAGTCATACCTTTAAGTACAAATGGCTGAAGGACTGGGCTCTGAGCGGCAACTATGTTCGTACCGAAAATAATTCAAATATTAGTCTGTATGAATATACCAGAGAACAGTCCACTGTTATGTTGAGCAAGGCATTCTAACCGCAGCAGGTCAGGCGGCTCTGGTGCAAAAAGATAAAAGAGAAAAGAGGAGTATTGTGATGAAAAAAATGAAATATGCAAAAATCGCATTGGCCGCGATAATCAGCGCGGCCCTGCTCCAGGGCGGCACAGCCCTGGCCAAGAAAAAAGGTGAGTTGTCGGTTTACGAGTGGGGGCCATGGGCCGTGATGGCAAGACCTGCGGCTGGCCCGCAGTTTGTCTCCTTTACTCCGAAGGATAATCCCGATCCCTATCACCCGACACCGATTCCGGTGCCACCAGTTCCGCCGCCGACACCGCCACCGGTTGTCGATCATTATGCTGGCTGGGCGACGTACTCTTTGCACTCTTCTAAAACTGTCTATATAGAGGGAGAGGATGGTAAACCTGTCGCAATACAACAACAAAAAGACAGGGGATCACTTCTTGCCAGCTTTGTTATGTCCATTCAACCTACGGACGAGCAAACGACTGTTCAATATCCGGACCTCTTTGGATTGCAGTCCGGAGTGGCGAATATTAAGGCCTCTTATACTGTCGATTCTCCCACGCATATGCCTCCTGGCATTTCAAGCTTGGACGACTTGGCCATCTTATATCCGAGAGTTGTTTCCCCGGAGATGCCGGGCGTATCCCCAGGGGTCATTTATGATGATCCTAACGGGACGTTTACAGATATACAGAGCGTCCTCGGTACCAGCCCAGCCGATGCTAAACTCAAAATTACTCCCTTCTATGCAGAAGAAGGGGTAGTTCCCCAGAACACTAAAACCTATAGTGGCGTAGGTGGTCTTGTTATCAAGAGTGAGCCTTGGAATCTGGATATGGTTGTGGGTGCCTGGAGTAATCGTATTGAACAGGATAATGGTGACTTTGAACAAACAAACTATGAGCCATTTATCTATGGTACCACTACCAGCACAGCTGCTATAGACGGTTTGCAGGCCGGCAATGTTACGGTTCATTATACCGGTACAACCTTGGCCAACCAGACTTCGGTTGCTATGACCATTAACTTTGGCAACGGTACTTGGTCTGGAAGTTGGAATGGAGGCGTAGATGGAGCCAATGTCCAAACATACACAGATAGCCTGGGCGTTGTCCATGCCACTGGTCACATGGGATTTAATGCAGCAGGTCACCTTTCCGGTTCCAACCTGACTGCTGACCGAATCTTTGCCACAGATGCCACGAGCATTAGCGGCGTGGTTGAAAACGCGGTGTTCGGCAATAAGGCCCAGATGGTTGGCGGCGGCTACCAGATCACCAAAACGGTGACTGGTAGATACGAGAATGCCACCCAGGCGGACATCACTATAGCGGTTGACCAAAAGCTGGTGGATTTAGCTGACTAAAAAAGCGGGGTAGGGTGGGCTGTGCTCCGCCCACCGGTTATATTTGTCGGTTTTGTTGGATATTTGGAATGTTAATTTCGATGAACTTAATAGGCTTGAAATGATTTCTTGAATTTTTTGAAGCTGTTTTTGGTGGGCATGGAGTTGGCCCGGGGCATGCAGTTCATTGCCCCGGGCCTTTATGTTTTGAACCTGGCAACCAGGTCGTAATGGATAATAATCACAATGCGTTTTGGAATCCAGATTATCCCGGATCATATATTCCCAAAAGCGGCGCTGTCATATTGTGCCTTTTCTTTTTGTCTTGCGTGACAAATTAGGTTTCGGGGTGTCAACAATTCTTTGACTTTTTGGTAAATTCCTTTTGAATCATTAACAAAGGAATTTCTAGTTTTTCTTCCCCTGCCAGGACGGCCAGTCGATTTCGTTTTCAGCCGCGTTAAAGAGAGCGGCCACTACCCGGCGGTCGTATCGGATATCTGCCTCTTTAAGTAATTTTTCCAAGGCCTCCTCCACGCTCATTTTTTCCCGGTAGGCCCGGGGGCTGATCATGGCGACAAAGGCGTTTGCCGCTGTCAGAATCCGAGCGGGCAGGAGTATGGCCTCGCCCTTAAGCCCGGCTGGATGCCCGCTGCCATCCAGAAATTCGTTTTTCTGGATAATGGCCGCAAGTACCGGCCCCTCAAAGTCAATACCAGCGAGGATCTCCCCTGCGAATTCTGTTTCCCGCCGTAGCATGGCCTTCTCTTCACTGCTGAGCGGCCCGGTCTTGGCAAGGAGCTCTTTGGGGATAAAGAGCTTGCCGATATTGCAGAGATTGGCGGCTGTCTCAACTACATTCCGGTCGGCGGCCGCGAGTTCCATGCCGCGGGCGATTGCCAGGGCTATTTTTGTCGTGTTGGCGGAATGATTGGCCGAATAAGGATCATGTATGTCAATGGCCCGCATGAGGGCCTTGATGGTCTGCTCCATGAGGTGCGCCTTTTTAATCTGGAGATCACGCAGCAGGGTAATATCGTGCAGACTTATTAGAACGGCATCATTGACGGATGAATGGCGGTAGATGATAGGGACACAGGTTGCGTGAAAGCGCAGCTGCCGGCCGTGCAGCTCAAGGTCTATTTCACGAACAACTGGTGTTCCTGTCTCCTGCGCGCCTTGCAGGAGGGGCTGAAACCTTTTTGCCGCCGCCGGGCCGAAGACATTGGTCAGGCCTTTTCCGTACAGATCTTCAGCCGGAACTTCAAGAGACCGGGCCAGCGTCCGGTTGGCGAACAGCAGCAGGCCGTCAAAACCGATCAGGAATATATAGTCATTAATGTTGTTATTGATGGCGTTAAGCAGATGAGTCTGGGTGGTCAGCCTGCCGGACACCCGGCGTTCCCGCTCGTTGCTGCCGTAAAACCAGGCGGCCAGCAGCAGGGCCGCGATTAGAAAGAGGGCCAGCAGCAAGGTTAGCTGCAGAAAACGCTGGTGGCTGCGTGATTCTTTAAGTGCCTCGTCGGCGTTAATCTTCTGAATCAGAATCCAGGGCAGGCCGGTAAGGACACGGCTGGTGGCCAGAACTTCGATCCCGGAGTAATCACGCATTTGCACGAATGCGCCGGGATGGGCAAGCATATAGGCGGCCGTTAGATCCTTGGCCTTTGCCGATAAACGGCGTGCAAGCGGCGGGGTTCCGTCTGCCAGCGGTGAAACATAGGTGACAAGATCTCCCTTACGCCGCACCAGCAGGGCCTCGTCTGAATGAGTTACGGCTGAGCCTGAGGCCAGCAGCGGAAAGAGCGACTCATCGGCATTTTTCAGCCCCACGAGCACGGCGATTACCTGTTTCCCCCCGCTGGGCATCTGTAAGGCAAAAACCGGGGTTAAAAAACCCACCAGCATATGGCCTCCCGCGCTTTTAAATATCCCGTACAGATCTGGCTGGCCGGTTTTAAGCACCCTGGCGACGGCCTTGTGCAGGCCCTTATTTAAGGCCGGCATTCCCCTGGTGGCGGTAATGACGGCTGATCCGGGGCCGACTATGGTTAGGCCGGCGTTGGCCTCAAAAGCGATATTGGCCGGTACCAGCGGGCCTGTCTGTGAGTTGTCCGCGAAACCGTCCCGCCCGGCTGTGACCCGGACGAGATTACGCAGATAGGAGAGTTGAGCCGGTTCCGTCTCGCCAGTGGCCGCCGGTCGTCGTAGAAGCTCCTGGGTATAGAGCTGCAGGGAGCCGTTTCCTGCCAGTTCATTGAGCCTCACGAATTGGGCGGCGGCCCATTGCCGTAGCTGGGCGGCCCGGCTGTCCGCCATAACGTTCAGGGTGATCTGCCAGGTGTTGAGATCACGCT
>CAZSOB010000135.1:0-4466 GCA_964608155.1 uncultured Desulfobulbia bacterium | reverse complement strand
ATTTTTCCCCTGCGCCAAGGGGACAGAATTTTTTTCGCGGAAAGTTTGCGAAAATTATTCTGTCCCCGAATCGGAAGCCGGAAAAATAAAATCAGTCCCCTTAGTTCTGATTTACCACCACTTTCGCATACGATCTTTGTCGTACCGCTGGAGAAGTTACCAAAAAGACGAGGTGAAGAAGATGCGCTGGTATGACAAATACGAAAAGCTGGGACGCCATATAGAGGCGATGAAGAATATGGAAAGCAAACGCCGGGACACTCTGCTGCAGGGGATTATGGCCATAATCCGCCGCCACAGCCCTGATCTCTTAGAAAAATTTATCCTTGAATTCCCCTTAGATAATTCCCGGCAGCGCTGGTACGATAGTGATCCATATCTCTGGTTAACGATCAACGGCCTCCAGCATGGCAGGCCAGACCTCTTAGAGACCGTCGCCCTCTATATGGAAGAAGAGGACGAGGAGACCTCTGGCCGGGAGGATGGTGCGGATTATACCGCCAGCCCCATTACCTAGTGAGACGGCGATATTTGATGCGGTGAGGCTGGCTGGCATCCACCCCGTAACGCCGTTTATAATCGGCCTCATATTCCGAGTAATTACCATCAAACCACACCACCTCACTATCGCCCTCAAAGGCCAGGATGTGCGTAGCGATGCGATCGAGAAACCAACGGTCATGGCTTATAACCACGGCACAGCCGGCAAAATTTTCAAGGGCCTCTTCCAGGGCTCGCAGGGTATTAATATCTAAATCATTGGTGGGCTCATCGAGAAGGAGAACATTGCCGCCCTCCTTCAGCATACAGGCGAGATGCACCCGGTTGCGCTGTCCGCCGGACATCAGCCCCACCTTCTGCTGCTGAGCCCGGCCGGAGAAATTAAACCGTCCCACATAGGCCCTGGAATTAATCTCCCGATCACCGAGAATTATGGTATCCTGGCCGCCGGAAATAACCTCCCATATGGACTTTTCCGGATCAAGATTATCCCGGCTTTGATCCACATAGGACAATTTAACCGTCTCCCCCAGCCTGATTGTTCCAGAATCCGGTTTTTCCACGCCGCAGATCATCTTGAACAGAGTACTCTTACCCGCCCCGTTGGGCCCGATAACCCCGATAATACCGCCGGCGGGCAGGGAAAAATTTAAATCAGCCAGCAACAGTTTATCACCAAAGGCCTTACTGACATGCTCGGCCTCTATAACCAGCTTGCCAAGCCGGGGACCGGGCGGAATAAAGATTTCCACATCCTCAAGGCGTTCCTGCCGCCCCTGATTCAATAAATCTTCATAGGATTTAATTCTGGCTTTGGCCTTGGCATGCCGCCCCTTGGGGCTCATCTTAATCCACTCCAGCTCCCGGGCCAGGGTCTTCTGACGGCTTGACTCGTGCTTCTCCTCCTGACTCAGACGCTTTTGCTTCTGGGCCAGCCAGGATGAATAGTTCCCCTTCCAGGGAATACCGCGGCCCCGATCCAGTTCCAGAATCCAGCCCGCAACATTATCCAGAAAATAGCGGTCATGGGTAACGGCAATTACCGTACCTTTATATTGCTGGAGATGATGCTCCAGCCAGGCAACAGTCTCGGCATCAAGATGATTGGTCGGTTCATCCAAGAGCAGAATGTCCGGTTCCTGCAGGAGCAGACGGCAGAGAGCCACCCGCCGTTTCTCGCCGCCGGACAAGACCTTGATAATGGCATCCGGCGGCGGGCAGCGCAGGGCGTCCATGGCCATTTCCAGCCGCGAATCAAGCTCCCAGGCGTTCAGGTGATCGAGCTTTTCCTGCACCTGGCCCTGGCGCTCAATGAGATCGTTCATCTCATCATCAGTCATGGGCGCGGCAAATTTATCATTGATGAGATTAAACTCGGCCAAAAGATCAACGGTCTCCCGCACCCCCTCTTCTACGGCCTGCCGCACCGTGTTATCTTGCTCCAGTTCCGGTTCCTGGGCCAGATAACCGATGCTGTAGTTAGGAGACAAGCTTATCTCGCCATTAAAATCCTTATCCACCCCGGCCAGAATCCTGAGCAGCGAGCTCTTGCCCGACCCGTTCAGCCCCAAAACCCCGATTTTGGCCCCATAAAAATAGGACAGGGAGATATCCTTCAAAACAGGCTTTTGATTATAATACTTACTGACCCGCATCATGGAATAAATAATTTTATTCGCCTCTCCTGCCATCTTATATTCCTTTCATTTTTATCTTATAAAATCACGACTAACAAAAACGGCCTTTAATTTAACAAAATCCACCTCGCAAGACAAGGGATATTGGCTGAATAACGCCCAGGATCAGGAGCGCGCCGTTCAGCGTCTGTTTGCATCCGTTTGATGGCGAGGATTTGCAGCCAAGTATTATATTTATTTTTAGGCGCGCTCCTGATCCTGGGCGATGGCTCCGCGGTAGCGGAGCCATCCAGCCGCTACAGGTGATGTTCCGCTATTTTGGTGAACATCCGCACCAGGCCCGCGCAGAGGGTGAAGATGGATTTAATCTGGAGATTCACCGGGCAGCATTCGTCAAAAAATATGGTCAACAATGATTCCAGATCATCCTCCGGGGCCTGGTAGCAGATAAGAATGGGAACCAGAGGCAGGGGATGAAGGATTAGAGCAATATCGGCCTGATACCAATCAACTTCCCTGCCGGCAAAAAGCTCAATAATATCTTCTAAAAGATGGGGGTTATCGTCCGCTAATTTACGAAGCGGTGTCTCGCAGCGACTCGTGAACAGGCCCTGCCAGTCAATACCGCCCTTTATCTCTCGCAGAGATATCCATTTACCAGTTATGCCGGCATGGCTTTTATTGGTAATATAGGAGAGGAGCGGGGCCTGCACCCAGGAGTTTATATGACATTCAGAGACTAATGTCCCCTGGCGGCTCACCCTGAAGTCCTTGCCCAAAGAGTTAACAATCAGGCGGTCATCTTTCACGGCTGCCCCGATCAGCGGCGCCAGAGCCTGAAAATCGACAAAAGCAATTTTTTCCTGCAATTTATCCATAAATTCAGCCTGCTCAAACTCCGGGGCAGCTGGGTTGGGGACATTTACGGACAATTCCCCGGTCAGGACAGGCTCAAGCCCGGGACAGTCCCGCAACTTTTTTCGCCCCTCAACCACCGCCGCGGCAAAGGCCAGGCAAGACGGCAGCATACACCTGCCGCAATTGGTCTTAGGCAGAATTTTATATATCTCCAGGGGGTTGCGCGTATTTCTCATATTGCACCAGTGACATTCTTAACTGAAGTTTCACCGTTTTTTATTCATTCTTTAATGAAGATATGCTTGATAGCAGTAAATAAACCTTACAATTATGTAATTAAATCCTAATTTGCCATGCAATAAACAAAATCACATTAAATGGCAGCTCCGTAGGTTGGCGTTGAGCGCAGCGAAACCCAACCTACAGGGAGTGATTTAACTAATGCAAATAAGACATCGTTCTTCAAAAACCGGACAAAAACCGCAAAAACCGGGACAGATTTATTTTTCTCGCCTTCTATTCGGGGACAGAATGATTTTCGCCAAAAACGCGAAAAAAAATTCTGTCTCCTTGGTGAGAGAAAAAAAATTTAATCTGTCTCCCGGCATAAAACCATCAACCCGCATTTTTAGGCGGCCGCTAACCGTCTAACGGTTAGTTCTGCCTATCATGTTTTCTCCCATTCAAAATCGGTAATATTTTTCTGGCCAGAATCAAAACTTATACCAACGAGATAGATATCCCTGCCGATATTGAGATATTTCTCGTGATAGCCCTTAGCCTTTATCTGCTCCATGGCCTTACCGGGCTGATCCACCTTGAATTCTATAATATACACTTGGCCAGGTAACTGATGCTCAGGTCGATTCTGCCCTTATTGGTGATATCTTCGGCCACAATCGGCAGACCAAGCGACGCCAGGTATGTAAACACCACCGAGGCATAATAGCCTTCATACTTCTCAATAATTTTATTGGCATAATTCTGGTAAGGAATACTGGCAAACAGACCCGCCAGGGCTTGCTGAAAACCCTTCATATTGCCGGTAATCAGCGGGGCATGAAGATTCTTCCTCTAACTCCTGATATCATGGAGCTGATTGGTAAGATATTGGATAAAAAGATTGTTTAAGGAAACCTGAATCTCTTTGTTGGGGATTTTCAACTTGTATTCAATACCATCGCTTACCTCTTGTTTGTCAGCAAAGGTGAGATAGCCTGTCTGCCATAGAAGGGCAACCAAACCAATATGATCCACATCAAAGGTATCTAAAATAATGTCATCGGCTATGTAGTTCTCAACTTCTGGCAGATAATAATTATACTCCCGCAATACATCAATCAGGAAACTTGGATTTCCGGTACTCCACCAATAGGGGCGATATTCCTTATCATTTGACAGAAACAACAGGATATCGCCCAGGATCAGGAGCGCGCCGTTCAGCGTCTGTTTGCATCCGTTTGATGGCGA